>NZ_JBIVQL010000008.1:0-224539 GCF_044755105.1 Arthrobacter sp. NPDC092385 | reverse complement strand
CTCCACCGACAACGAACTACGTGCATGCATAAAAATGCTCCCCGGGAGTCGAAACTGAATTTCTCAGTCCAACTTCCGGGGAGCAGTTCAGTGGGGCTGCGGTCCTTCCTTTTCCCGTCGATCGCGTGCGAGCAGCGGGAGGAACGCCGTCAAAGATGCAGGGAGTACGTCCTGCCGCGACCCAGCAGCGTGAATCCGCGACGGGAGAGGAACTCGTACCCCTGAGGACTCGCATTCACCGCGAGGTCCACCGCCCCCGCCTCACCTGCGGCGCGCGCCGTCGCGCTCAGCAGCGCTGTCGCGAGTCCCTGCCGTTGGTAGTCCGGAAGGACCTCGAGGTGGTGGATACCGCCGAGTCGGCGCAACCCGGCCACCCCGGACGGGTAGAAGGAGTAGGCGGCACCCGAGACATTGCCGCCCCGAGCATCCCTGGTCACGGCATGCCAGGCCTGCCTCGGCTGGGACCGGACCACGCGTAGTTCCTGCTCGAGGGGTCCCGAGTAGTCGGGTACCTCGGTGGTGAGGACGGCGTCGCCGTTCTCGGGAACGACCACGGCGGAGACCGGCGCGGCCATCCACCAGGGCTGCCAGCTGGGGGTGAACCCGAGGTCGGCGAGTTCGGAGGCGCTCACCGCGCTGTTGAGCCAAATCCGGGCGGAGGAGGCACCGAGCCGCATGCCCTCGGCCAGGGCGGGCCGCACGGCGTGGGCCCCGACCGCGGGCGGGAACATCATCATGAGCTCCCGTCGGGCCGGCAGCCACACCCAGGTGGCACCGTGCGTCGAGAAGGTCTTTCCGCCGGTGGCCGTCGCCAATGCTGCACACCAGGCGGTCTGCAGGCGCTGGCACTGCGCGATGGTCACCATGGCGGCCCGATGCCCGGGATCCCCCTCATGCCAGGCCGCGGCGCACGAGCAGGGGATGGAGGTCAGCGTCCCGGCCGCGGAACCTGCGGAAGGCTTCCAGCGGGTCGATGCTGTTGCCCCGTGAGAGCAGCTCGCGCCGGAAGTGGTCGCCGTTCGCGCGGGTCAGGCCGCCGGAGGACTTGAACCACTCGACCGTGTCGGCGTCGAGCATCTCGCTCCAGATGTACGCGTAGTAGGACGCCGCGTACCCGCCGGCGAAGATGTGCTTGAAGTAGGAGGTGCGGTACCGCGGCGGAACGGGGGCGAAATCGATGCCCGCCTCGGCGAGGGCCGAGGCCTCGAAGGCGAGCGGGTCATCGATCACGGTGCCGGGGGAGATGGAGTGCCAGGCCAGGTCCAGCAGGGTGGCGCCGAGGTAGGCCGTCGTCTCGAATCCCTCGCCCCAGGCGCCGGCCGCGTGGATGCGGTCGATGACGTCCTGGGGGAGTGCTTCACCCGTCTCGTGGTGGCGGGCGTAGCTCGCGACGATCTCCGGCCAGAGGATCCACATCTCGTTGACCTGCGACGGGTACTCCACGAAGTCACGCGGTACCGATGTGCCCGCGAACAGCGGGTAGGTGACGTCGGAGAACAGCCCGTGCAGGGCATGGCCGAACTCGTGGAAGGTGGTGACGACCTGGTCGTAGGAGAGCAGCGTCGGTTCACCCGGGCCCGGCCTCGAGATGTTCAGGTTGTTGACGACGACGGCCCGCGTCCCCTCGAGGCGCGACTGGTCCACGAAGGAGTTCATCCAGGCTCCGCCGCTCTTGGTGTCCCGCGTGTAGAAGTCGCCGAGGAACAGGCCGAGCCCCGAGCCGTCCTCGTTGGAGACCTCCCAGACGCGCACGTCCGGGTGGTAGCCCACGAGGTCCGGGCGCTCCGTGAACGTCAGCCCGTACAGGCGGTTCGCGGCATGGAACACGCCGTCGTGGAGAACGCGCTCCAGCTCGAAGTAGGGGCGCAGGGCGTCCAGGTCGACGTCGAACCGGGCCTTCCGCACCCTGGCCGCATAGTAGGCCCAGTCCCAGGGCTCGATCGGGTGGCCCGCCTCTGCCTCGAGTTCGGCCGCCTCGGCACGCGCATTGCGGACGGCCGGGGCCGCCAGCTCGCGCATGCGGTCCAGGATGGCGTCCAGCGACGGCGCGGTCTGGCTGTCCGTGGCTACCGCCGCGTGCGTGTCGAAGCCGAGCAGGGCCGCGCGCTCGGCACGGAGCGTGGCCATGCGGGTGGCGATGGCGAGGGTGTCGGCATCGTTGCCGCGGGCTCCGCGATGGACGGACGCCTCGTGCAGGCGACGGCGCGTGTCGCGGTTGGTGAGCGATTCCAGTGCAGGCTGCGCGGTCGGCAGGATGAGTGTCAGGAGGTACCTGCCGTCGTGCCCAGCGTCCGCGGCGGCCGTGGCCGCCGAGGAGATCGCGTCGGCGGACAGGCCGTCCAGTTCCTCGGCGGTGTCCACCAGCAGTGCGGAGGCGTTCGTGTCCTTCAGGAGTTTCTGCGAGAACTCGGTGCTGAGGGCCGAGAGTTCGGAGTTCAGCCGGCGGAGGGTGGACTGGGCGTCGTCGTCGAGCTCCGCCCCTGCCCGCACGAAGCTGCGGATGTACTCCTCCACGAGCCGTGCGGATTCGTCGTCGAGCCCATCCAGCGGGACCTGGCCGAGGCGTTCGAACACCGCGCGGTTGAGCTTGATGTTGTCCTCGTGCTCGGCGAGGCGGGGAGCAACCTGCTGCTCGAGCTCCTGGACGGCATCCGTGGCATGGCTGACGGAGTTGCTGAAGAAGACGCGCGACACGCGGTCCAGGGTGCTGCCCGCCCGCTCGAGCGCGACCACGGTGTTCTCGAAGGTGGGAGCCGCCGCCGAGCCGGCGATGCCCTCGATCTCGGCGAGGTGCTCCGAGAAACCGGCGTCGAAGGCCGGCAGGTAGTGCTCGTCCCGGATGGCAGCGAATGGAGGCAGCTGGTAGTCGAGTGTGCTGGGCTCAAGGAAAGGGTTGCTCATGGGAACTAACTTTTGCACGTTGTTGCATCTGTGCGCACCACCCTTGACCCTGCCGAGCGGGAGTACCTACGGTCGGAATGCTTCGCCGCCTGATGATCGACAGGACCCGAGGGGACCCCGACGTCGGCGCAGGGGCACCCGGCACCGAAGCCGGAGTGCCGCGGAGCATCCCGGGCAGCGCAGCCCGGTTCCGAGAAGGAGCACCGATGAGAACCCGTTCCCGAACGTCCGTCCTGCTGACACTGGCCCTGGCCCTGACCGGATTCACCGCAGCGGTGCCGGCCGCTGCGGTATCGCCGCCCTCCCCGCCACAGCCCGACGGCGTGACGGCGATTCCCGCCGTCGAAGGACCCCTCGCCGCCACGGCCGAGTCCTACCCCTTCGGTGCCGCCGACCACCAGGAGGTCCCGCAGGACCTGGCGAAGCTCGGGTACGTGGAGGAGGAGTACCTGGTCAGCGGTACGTCCAACGTCTACACGTGGCCGGCGACCGGACCCGCCCAGGTGCGGACCCCCGACGCCCCGTACACCACGCGCGTGCTCGTCAGGAAACCCGCGAAAGGCCAGAAGTTCAGCGGCAACGTCGTGGTCGAGATGCTCAATCCGAGCAACCTGTTCGACCTCAACATCGGCTGGGCCGTCGCCCAGCAGCAGATCGTGGACAACGGTGATGCCTGGGTGGGCATCACGGCCAAGCCGGTCGCCGTCGAGGCGCTCAGGAATTTCGATCCCGAGCGGTACGCGTCCCTCTCCTTCGCGAATCCGCTGTCACTGAACGACCCACTCAACTGCACCTCGGTCGCCTCCGACTCCTCGAGGACGACCGAGAACGGGCTCGTCTGGGACATCTACTCGCAGGTCGGTGCGTGGCTCCGGAGCGACGACGCCGCGAATCCGCTCCGCTACGGCGAACCCACCACGCAGGTCGAGCACGCCTACGGATTCGGCTACTCCCAGACCGGTGGCTACCTCGTGAACTACATCAACGGCGTGCATCCGCTCGTCGTCCAGTCCGACGGGAAGCCGATCTACGACGCCTATATCGTCGCCGTCGCCGGGGGAGCCTTCGCCGGTGCCTACCCGATGAACCAGTGCGAGCCGGCGCCGCCGGCCGGCGATGCCCGCCGCCAGTTCAAGGACGTCGGCGTGCCGATCATGCGGATGATGTCGCAGTCCGACTATCTGCTGGGCATCGGATCCCGCCGGGCCGACAGTGACGCTCCCGGCGACCAGTACCGCCACTA
This sequence comes from Arthrobacter sp. NPDC092385, assembly GCF_044755105.1. Classification (NCBI taxonomy): domain Bacteria; kingdom Bacillati; phylum Actinomycetota; class Actinomycetes; order Micrococcales; family Micrococcaceae; genus Arthrobacter; species Arthrobacter sp. NPDC092385. Next base: position 220,395 of record NZ_JBIVQL010000008.1, on the reverse strand, counting down.
CGAGATGGCCGGCGCCGGACACGCGACCCCGGACGAGCTCACATTCTCGGCGTCGTCCGCGGATATCGTCGCAGCAGGCCGTGCCGTCCCGCCGGCGTCGTGCAACGAGGGACCGCGGAGCAGGTTCCCGAGTTCCATCTTCTTCGATGCAGCCCTGCGGAACCTCGATCTGTGGGTGCGCGAGGGTGTCGCCCCGCCGCGTGCGGAGCCGATCCTGGTGCGTGACGGCGCACCCGTGCTCGACGAGTTCGGCAACGTGCAGGGAGGCCTCCGTTCGCCGTTCCTCGACGCGCCGACCAGCACCTGGTACGGCACAGCGACCGGGGCATCCTTCTGCTTCATCGCGGGTTACGAGCGGCCGCTGCCCCAGGAGACGCTCGACGGTCTCTACCGGAACCACGGCGCGTACATCCGCGCGGTGCGCCACAGCGTGCGCTCCCTCGAGGACCAGGGCTTCCTGACCGACTACGACGCGCGGGCCCTCCGCCGGGAGGCCTCGCGCAGCGACATCCCGTGACGCCGGCGTAGCGTCCTCCTCGTGCTGCCGGCGAAGGAGGTTCCCGTCACGGCGGGAGAGCATCCTTCGCCGGTAGCCGGTAGCCGGTAGCCGGTGGCCGGTAGCCGGTAGCCGGTGGCCGGTAGCCGGTGGCCGGTGGCCGGTGGCCGGTGGCCGTCAGGGAGTCAGGGCGTCAGGCCGCCCGACGCGGCGCCGTGTCCGCGCGCCGGTCCCGCAGCGCATCCCCGGCCACCGAGGCGAGGGTGCTCAGCACGGCCAGGGCGACGCCGATGCGGGTGTGGGCCAGGCGGACGCCCCGGGACGAGAGCTTCTCGCCGAACCGGTACACGAACCGCTCCATGTAGATCGTGACGGCGGCGGTGGACCCGAGCAGGACGACGGCCAGGGCGATCAACGCAGGACGTCCGGGTTTCGTCCTCTCCGGCCGGGACCCGGGACACCCCGGTCCCGACTTCTCCGATGCCGGCTCCCCGGGTCCCGACTTCTCCGATGCCGGCTCCGGGAGCACCGGGCTGCCGCCGTCCGCTGACGACTGCCCGCCCCTGAGCACATACGCACCGTACGCAGCGCTTGCCGCGATGACGCCGGCTTTCACCACCGCACGGGTCCTCCGGCTCGCGGCGTAGTCGGGCAGGGAATACCAGAGGGCTATCCCGGCACCGGACACGACATCGGGCAGGAGGGACGGACGCGAGTTCGAGGAGCTCATGCTTCCAGCCTAGAAAGCGCTCCGTCGGCGCACATCCGCCGTCGTGCTGATCCGGACGTCCTCCCGCAGGGTGATGCGTCCCGTTCAGCTGTCCGTGGGTGGCGTGTACAGCTGCAGGTCGTTGCCCTCGCTGTCCTTGAACGGCAGGATCCGGCCCCAGGGGTACTCGCTGACATCCCCCTCGATGGAGGCCCCGCCACGTGTCGAGTTGCGCTCGAGCTCGTCCTCGATCGAGCCCTCGGGGGAGAAGCTGATGACGGCTCCGCCGCCCGCTCCGCCGTGGGTGCTCTCCCGGGCATTGAGGCCGATGGTCAATCCGCCGGCGTCGATCTCCGACCAGTCGGAATCCTCCATGGTGACGCTGAGTCCGAGGGTGTCCCGGTAGAACGCGACGGCCCTGCCCATGTCCTCGACGGGCAGCCAGACGGTTGCTACTCCCTGTGCCATGACGTTCCTTTCGTGGACCCCGCAAGGGTCCGGGGGTTGTGGGCCCCGGCTGGGCCCGTCCCGTCGAACGCTACCGGCACGGCGGATCCCGCGGTCGGGACGCTCGGGCCCCTTGACGCGACAGGCCCGGTGCTGTCCCCCTACCGCGGCCTGGCGGCGGCGTGCTGCCGGGCGAGATCGGCCAGGGAATCATCCACGCCGTCGTCCTCGAACGCACCGAACTTCCGCTCCGCAGCGGTCCGCAGCAGGAAATCGGCGATCGCGGGGTTCTTCGGCAGCAGCGACCCGTGGAGGTAGCTCGCCACGATGTTCCTGTACCGGGCGCCCTCGTGCTTCTCCTCGGCGTTGTTCCCCGCTCCCTTGACCACGGTCGCCAGGGGCTTCAGTCCGCTGCCGAGGAAGGTCTGGCCGCTGTGGTTCTCGTAGCCGTGGATCTCGCCGAACTCGTCACTGGTGGCCACCACGTTGCCGATCAGCCGTTCGGTCCCGCCGCGCGTCTCGAGGTCCAGCACACCGATGCCGGGGATGACGGTGCCGTCATGCGTGCGGAAGACGTTGCCGAAGAGCTGGTACAGCCCGCAGATGAGCAGCATCGGGGTGCCGTCCTCCGCGAGCTCCCGGAGCCTGGGGGCGATCGACTGGAGGTCGTCCTGGATGACCACCTGTCCGCTGTCCTGGCCGCCGCCGCCCACGATCAGATCGACGTCGTCGGGGAACGGGTCCCCGGCGTTGTGCTCCAGGACCTCGGCGCCGTACCCGCGCCAGGCGAGGCGCTGCTTGAGGACCAGGACGTTCCCGTAGTCGCCGTAGATGTTCATCTCGCGGGGGTACAGCTGCAGGATGCGCAGGGACCCCTTGGACGGATCGGCGGGGGCTTCCGTCAGGGCGCTGGCGGATGGGGCGTCACTCATCAGGAGACCACCTCGACCTTCGTGATCTTGGAGAGCTCGCGACGGACCGCGAGCATGGCTGTGTAGGTGCAGAAGATGCGCTTCGGCCGTCCTGCCGAGCCTCGGATGAACTGCCGGAGCGCGTCCGCGATGTCGGGCTCGACCGCGCCCACCCGGACGTCGTCGTACTTCAGCCGGAGCGCCATGTCGTACGCGCGGACACCGCTGACCACGTCCACGCCCCCGAGGCCCAGCGAATCGAAGTCCACGTCCCAGAGCCAGGACATGTCGCGCCCGTCGGCGTAGTTGTCGTTGATGGCGATCATCGTCGCGCAGCCCGCCGGGTCGAAGGACTTCAGCCCCAGCCGGAAACCGCTGGGATTCTTCACCAGCACGAGTTCGAGGGCCTGGCCGTCGACCACGAGGCTCTCACCCCGCCCGAAGGCGGGTTCCACGGCGGCGAGGGAGGAGAAGAGCCTGCCGGTGTCCGCCGTCCCGCCGAGGACGGCGCGGGCCGCCGCGAGGGCGGCTGCGGCATTGAAGATGTTGTACACACCGCGCAGGCGGAGATCGGTGCGGGTCGTCGTCCCCTCCACCTCGAACTCGGCCGAGTTGCCGTCCACCGAACGGAGGACGACGTCGGCCGGCAGCGCGGACGCCGGCGCGGTGCCCGCTGCCCCGCGCAGTTCGTCGTCGTTCGGGAACGTACTCCGGAGCGATGCGTCGAGGCCGAAGTAGGCGACGCCGGCAGCAGTGATCGACGGCGCGAGTCCGGCGACCCGGGGATCCTCCCGGTTGAGGACGACGGTCCCGGTGGTGGCGAGCGCGATGCGCTCGAGCAGGCGCGTGGTCGCGTCGATCTCGCCGAACCGGTCGAGCTGGTCGCGCAGCACGTTCAGGAGCAGGGAATAGCGCGGGGGCACGAGCTTCACGAAGTGCACGGCGTGCGCCTCGTCGAGTTCCAGGACGGCGACGTCCGCCTTCAGCCGGCCGCGCAGGTCGACCTCGCCCAGCAGCGCGGCGGCGACACCGCGCGTGAAGTTGCTGCCCGTGCGATTCGTGAAGATTGTCAGGCCCTGGCCCTCGAGCAGTTCCACGACCATCTTGGTGGTGGTCGTCTTGCCGTTCGTCCCGCTGACGACGACGACGCCGTGGGGGAGGGCGGAGAGCGCGCGGCCCATGAAGCCCGGGTCGAGGCGCTCGACCACGAGGCCCGGGAACGCGGAGCCGCCGCCGCGCAGGCGGGAGGCGAAGCGCACGGCCTTACCCACGAGGACTGGAAGGGGATTCATGCCTACACAGTATCGCTGGCACGCCCTCCTTCCCTGTACCCGGCGGGGAGGTGCTGCTCACGCCTGCCGTCCGACGCCGGGAACGGGGCCCGAACGGCCTAGAATTGGGGGATGACCTCCCCCTCCTCCCCGGCTCCGCTGCCGACGCCCGAGGCCCCGCGCCGGGGCACGTCCGGACCCGCCGCGTCCGTTCCCGGCCAGGCGTCCGGTTCGACGACGACGACGACGACGACGCCGCACGCGCACCGCGACGTCGTCGTCGGCGTGCTGGCCGTGCAGGGCGACGTCCGCGAGCATGTCGCCACGATCGAGTCCCTCGGCGGGCGCGCGGTGCCGGTCCGGCGCGCGTCCGAACTGGCCGCGGTGGACGGCCTGATCCTCCCCGGCGGCGAATCGACCACGATCGACAAGCTGACGCGCACCTTCGGCCTGGCCGGGCCGCTGCGCGAACTGATCCAGGGCGGCCTGCCCGTCTACGGCTCCTGCGCGGGGATGATCCTGCTGTCCGACGTCATCGCGGACCCCTCGACCGACCGGCAGGGGAACCCGCAGCAGACGATCGGCGGGCTGGACATGGTGGTGCGGCGCAACGCCTTCGGACGCCAGCGCGAGTCCTTCGAGGCAGATCTCGCCTTCGCCGGCCTCGCGACGACGGGCGACGCCGCGGGAGACGATCCGGTCCGCGCGGTCTTCATCCGCGCACCGTGGGTCGAGAAGGTGGGCGACGGCGTCGAGGTCCTGGCGCAGGTGCCCGCCGCCGAGACGCCGCAGGCCGGTCCGTCCGAGGGCGCGGACGCCGACTTGGAGCCGGTCGCTAGAATTGTCGCAGTGCGTTCCAGGAACCTGCTGGCCACGAGTTTCCACCCGGAAGTCACGGGCGAGCGGCGGGTCCACGAACTGTTTATTCGGATGATCAGAGGAGAAGCGTAGGCATGTCGGGGCACTCTAAGTGGGCAACAACCAAGCACAAGAAGGCCGCGATCGACGCCAAGCGCGCGAAGTCCTTCGCCAAGCTGATCAAGAACATCGAGGTCGCCGCGCGGGCCGGTGGCGCCGACGTCGCCGGTAACCCCGGCCTGGAGCTCGCCGTGTCGAAGGCGAAGAAGACCTCCGTGCCCATCGACAACATCAACCGTGCGGTCAAGCGCGGCGCCGGCCTGCTCGGCGAGGCCGTCGACTACCAGACCATCATGTACGAGGCCCGCGGACCCCAGGGCTCGGCCCTGCTGATCGAGTGCCTCACGGACAACAAGAACCGCGCGGCGTCCGAGGTGCGCCTCGGGATCAGCCGCAACGGGGGGACCATCGCCGATCCCGGTTCGGTGGCGTACCTGTTCGCGCGGAAGGGCGTCGTCACGCTCCCGAAGAACGGGCTCACCGAGGACGAACTGCTCATGTCCGTGCTCGACGCCGGGGCGGACGAGGTCAAGGAATCGGAGGGCACCTTCGAGATCGTCTCCGAGCCGCAGGACCTCCGCGCCGTGGTGGCCGCGCTGGACGAGAGCAGCATCGAGTACGAGACCGACGAGGTCGAGTTCGTCCCGTCCATGCAGGTGGACCTCGACGCCGACGGCGCCCGGAAGTTCCTCAAGCTCGTGGACGCGCTGGAGGAGCTCGACGACGTCCAGAACGTCTACTCGAACGCCCACCTCCCGGACGAGGTCCTCGCCGAGCTCGAGAACGACGACTGACATCGTTCCTCCCGGACCCGGGCGGCGGGTAGTCCCGTGACCTTCCGCGTAATGGGCGTCGATCCCGGGCTGACGCGCTGCGGGCTCGCCGTCGTCGACATCGAACCGAACCGGCGCTCGACGCTCGTCGCCGTCGGCGTGGTCGGCACGGAAGCTGGCAGGGGCCTCGACGAGCGGCTCCTGGTCATCTCGGAGGCCGTCGACTCGTGGCTGGACCTGCACAGACCGCAGGCCCTCGCCGTCGAGCGCGTGTTCAGCGGGACCAACATCAGTACCGTCATGGGTACCGCGCAGGCGTCCGGGGTCGTCATCGTGGCTGCCGCGCGCCGGGGCATCCCGGTGGCCCTCCACACGCCCACCGAGGTGAAGGCCGCCGTCACCGGCAACGGGCAGGCGGACAAGGTCGCGGTCACGAAGATGGTCACGAAGATCCTGCGCCTCGACACGGCGCCTCGACCCGCCGATGCCGCCGACGCCCTGGCCCTCGCCATCACCCATGCCTGGCGCAGGGGAGTGGGACTGCAGGGCGCGGCCGCTGCCGCAGGCGGCTCCGTCACGCCGGCCCAGCGGATCTGGGCCGAGGCCGAGGCGCGCGCCCGACGCCGATAGCGCTCGGCCGGCCCCCACGCCGGGGCGCCGCCGGTGTGGCGCCTCGCTCCTGCCCGAGGAAGCCGGTACGGTTGATCAATAGAACGTATGTTCGACACCGGGTGACCGCCCGGTCGTCCCTTCCCGCACGTGCCCTTGGAGCCCTTCATGATCAGTTCACTGCGCGGAACAGTGACCCACGTGGGCCTGCACTCCGCCGTTCTCGACGTCAACGGCTTCGGCATGCAGGTGCAGGCGACGCCGCAGACCCTCGCCGGGCTCCGGGTGGGCGAGCAGGCCACGGTCGCCACCGCCATGATCGTCCGCGAGGACTCCATGACGCTCTTCGGGTTCGAGGACGCCGACCAGCGCGAGGTCTTCGAGACTCTCCTCGCGGTCAGCGGCGTGGGCCCCCGCCTCGCCCTCGCGGTCCTGGCGGTCCATGCGCCCGACGCCATCCGCGTCGCGGCGTCGTCCGGTGACGACAAGGCCTTCAGCAAGGTGCCCGGGATCGGACCGAAGGGTGCGCGCCGGATCGTGCTGGAGCTCGCCGGGAAGCTCGTACCGCTCGAGTCGAAGCCGGGTGTGTCGAAGCAGACCTGGCAGGGCCAGGTGCTCACCGCGATGATGGGCCTCGGCTGGTCCGAGAAGGACGCCGGGGCGGCCATCGACGCCGCCGTGGCCGAGGCGCCCGAGGTCGCCGCCACGGGTGATGTCGGCCAGATCCTCAAGCTCACGCTGCGCCGGCTCGGCCAGGACGGCGCACGCAGCTCGGCCCGCGCGAGGGTCGGATCATGACGGACGGGCAGCCCGAGGAGGCGCCGCTCGTCGCCCCGGCGGCCGATCCCGAGGACCGCGCGGTCGAAGCAGCCCTCCGGCCGAAGAACCTCGACGACTTCGTGGGCCAGAAGCGTGTGCGGCGGCAGCTGTCGCTCGTGCTGGAGGCCTCGCGGCTGCGCGGACGCAGCGCCGACCACGTCCTGCTGTCCGGTCCTCCGGGGCTCGGGAAGACGACGCTGGCCATGATCATCGCGGCGGAGATGAACGCGCCGCTGCGCATCACGTCCGGTCCCGCCATCCAGCACGCCGGTGACCTCGCGGCGATCCTCTCCTCCCTGACCGAGGGCGAGGTGCTGTTCCTCGACGAGATCCACCGCATGTCGCGGCCCGCCGAGGAGATGCTCTACATGGCGATGGAGGACTTCCGCGTCGACATCATCGTCGGCAAGGGCCCCGGGGCCACGGCGATCCCCCTCGAACTGCCGCCCTTCACGCTGGTGGGCGCGACGACGCGCGCGGGCCTGCTGCCCGGTCCGCTGCGGGACCGCTTCGGGTTCACCGGACACCTCGAGTTCTATTCCACGGGGGAGCTCGAACTGGTGCTCCGCCGCTCGGCCATGCTCATGGACATGAAGGTCAACTCTGCTGCCTTCGCCGAGATCGCCGGCCGTTCACGGGGCACGCCCCGTATCGCCAACCGCTTGCTGCGGCGCGTCCGGGACTGGGCGCTCGTGCACGGCATCGACCTCATCGACGCCCGGTGTGCGAGTGCGGCCCTCGACATGTACGAGGTGGACGCCCGCGGCCTCGACCGGCTGGACCGTTCCGTGCTCACCGCACTCATCACCAAGTTCAACGGCGGGCCCGTCGGCCTGTCCACGCTGGCGATCGCCGTCGGGGAGGAGCCGGAGACCGTCGAGACCGTCGCCGAGCCCTACCTGGTCCGCGAGGGCATGCTCGGGCGGACCCCGCGCGGAAGGATCGCGACGGCGGCGGCGTGGAAGCACCTCGGCATCGAGATGCCACAGAACGTCGCCGCGGCCATGCCCGAGGACCTCTTCTCGGTGGCACCCGAGGACCTGCTGGGCGCGGAATCGGGCCTTGAGAGCTGGGCACAGCCGGACTCCTGACGCGGGAACGTCCAGCTTTCCCCTTTACACTGGTGTCTTCCGATGTGTGCCGGGGCACAGTCCTGCCGCCCACACCCACACCCAGTCCCATTTCCAGGAACGGATTTTCCAGTGCTTGCACATGTAGTCGCCCAGCCCGCGTCCGGAGAAGCTCCGGGCTTCGATATCTTCTCCCTCCTCCTGCCGCTGGCGCTGGCCTTCCTGATCTTCACCATGTTCCGCCGGCAGCGGAAGGCGCAGCAGCAGGTGAAGGAGATGCGTACGAACATGGAACCGGGCACCGAGGTCATGACGCAGTTCGGACTCTTCGGGACGATCGTCTCGATCGACCAGGAGAACAACAAGGCAGTGCTCGAACTGTCGCCCGGCAATCTGGCGACCGTCCACACGCAGGCCCTCTCCAAGGTCATCCAGCAGGAACCAGCGGTCGCCGCTGATACTGCGGACGACACCTCGACGCACCTGGATGCCGATGCCCACGACGGCACGACGGTGCCGGACGACGTCTCCTCCATCGACGGCGCCGACCGCACTCCTGCCGCAGGTTCCACCGCGGCGGGATCCTCGAGCACCACGTCGGGCGCCGAGAGCCCGGAAGAGACCCTGGAGCGGCTGAACCGGGAGGCTTCGCGGGAAAACCGCGACGCGCGCGGCTCCCGCGACCCCAAAGCGAACCCGGACAACTAGCATTCCGTAGGGCGCCGCCGCTCGGCCGAGCCCCAGGATCCGCCCGCACCCGGGCAGCGCATCTGAACAGCCATTGAATAAGGACAACCACCATGCCTCGTACCGGTCCCGGGACGGCAGCCAAGCGGACACTAGTCTGGCTGGGCGCATTGACAGCACTGCTCGCGATCCTGCTGGGGGCGGGCTCCTACTGGAGCACCGCGAGCTGGAGCCCCCGGCTGGCCCTCGACCTCGAGGGCGGGACCCAGATGATCCTGGCGCCCAGGGTCCAGGGTGGCAGCGAGATCACCCCCGAGCAGCTCGACCAGGCCGTGGAGATCATCCGCCAGCGCGTCGACGGCTCGGGTGTCGCCGAAGCCGAGATCAACACGCAGTCGGGCCAGAACGTCATCGTCTCGCTGCCCGGTACGCCGGACCCGCAGACGCGCGACCTCATCCAGGCGTCCGCGCAGATGGAATTCCGTCCGGTCCTCGCCGGCGGTCCCGGCCAGGCAGCCGCGGCGACCACCCCGACGCCCGAGGACCAGCTGCCGAAGCCGGCCGCCGAGCCACAGGACGCCAGTGACCCCAACTGGATCACCCCCGAGCTGTACAAGCAGTTCGAAGCCCTGAACTGCCTCGACCCGGCCGCGCTCGAGCCTGCCGAGGAAGCCGCGCCGGCCGACCAGCCGATGGTCGCCTGCGAGCCCGATACGCAGGGCAAGTACATCCTCGGGCCCGTCGAGGTACCCGGTACGGACATCTCGACGGCGAGCTACGGACTGCAGCGCAGCCCGCAGGGCCAGGCGCTGAACACCTGGGCCGTGAACATCGACTTCAACGACGAGGGCACGGAGACCTTCCGCGAGGTGACCGAGCGCCTCTACGCGATCGGCACCGGCGATCCGCGCAACCAGTTCGCCATCGTGCTCGACGGCAGGATCGTCTCGGCGCCGACCACGAACGCGGTCATCGCCGACGGCAACCCCCAGATCAGCGGCAACTTCACCGAGGAGTCGGCCGCAGCGCTGTCGGAGCAGCTGAAGTACGGCGCGCTGCCGATCAGCTTCGAGATCCAGAGCGAGCAGCAGATCTCGGCGACCCTCGGTGCGGACCAGTTGCGGCTCGGCCTGATCGCCGGGCTCATCGGGCTCCTGCTGGTCGCCGTGTACTCGATGTTCCAGTACCGCCTGCTGGGCCTGGTGACGATCGCCTCGCTGGTGGTCGCCGGGATCCTGACCTACCTCGCCATCTGCATCCTCGGCTGGACGGAGAACTACCGCCTCTCGCTCGCGGGTGTGGCCGGCCTCATCGTCGCCATCGGCCAGACTGCCGACTCGTTCATCGTCTACTTCGAACGCATCCGCGACGAACTACGTGACGGGCGCGGCCTCATCTCGGCCGTGGAGAACGGCTGGCGCCGCGCCAAGCGCACCGTGCTCGCCTCCAAGGCCGTGAACCTCCTGGCCGCACTCGTCCTCTACTTCGTCGCCGTCGGCAACGTCCGGGGCTTCGCGTTCACGCTCGGCCTGACCGCCATCGCCGACCTCGTGGTCGTCTTCCTGTTCACCCACCCGGTGCTCAGGCTGCTGGCCAAGACGAAGTTCTTCGGCGAAGGCCACCCGTGGTCCGGGCTCGACCCGAGCCGTCTCGGCGGCATTCCGCTCTACCGCGGAGCCGGACGGCTGCGCGAGCCGGTCGAGAAGCCCGTCGTCATCACGCGGGCCAAGAACAAGGGCGCGACGGCGGAAGCCGAGCGGCGCATGACCATCGCCGAGCGCCGCCGCGCGGAGCAGCAGAAGGCCCTCGCCGGGCGCACCGGTTCCTCCGTCGTAGGGCGCGCCGGTTCTTCCGAGAAGGAGAACAACGAATGAGCCGCACAAGCTTTGCCACGTTCGGCAACGAGCTGTACTCGGGGAAGCGCTCCTACCCCTTCGTCGCGAAGCGGAACCTCTGGTTCCTCATCGCGGGCATCGCCGTCCTGATCTCGATCATCATCCCCGTGGTCAAGGGCGGCTTCAACCTCGGTATCGACTTCCGCGGCGGATCGGAGTTCACGGTCTCCGCGACCGAGAACACGGATGTGGCAATCGGCGAGGCGGCGGTGACCGACGTCGTGCCCGACGCCGTTCCGCGGGTCACCAACATCGCCGGCGACACCATGCGCGTGCAGACTGAACGGCTGTCGGACGACCAGACACTCAGCGTGCGCGACAACCTCATCAGCGGGTACGGGGTGGGCGAGGACCAGGTGACCTCGAGCTTCGTCGGCCCCACGTGGGGTGAGGACGTGAGCCGCCAGGCCCTGATCGGGTTCGGCGTGTTCGTCCTCCTGGCCGCGATCCTGATGGCCATCTACTTCCGCACCTGGAAGATGGCCCTCGCCGCGATGGCCGCGCTCGTCGTCGTGATGGTGGTCACGGCAGGCCTGTACTCGCTCAGCGGATTCGAGGTCACGCCGTCGGCGATCATCGGATTCCTGACGATCCTCAGCTACGCCCTGTACGACACCGTGGTGGTGTTCGACAAGATCCGTGAGAACACGGCGGACATCACCACCACGACCAGGCGGACGTTCGCCGAGCAGGTGAACCTCGCCGTGAACCAGACCCTCGTGCGGTCGATCAACACGTCGGTGGTGGCGATCCTGCCGGTCGCCTCGATCCTGTTCATCGGTGCGTTCCTGCTCGGAGCGGGCACGCTGCAGGACCTCTCGCTGGCCCTGTTCATCGGCATCATCCTCGGCACCCTCGGCACCATCTTCATCGCGGCGCCGCTGTATGCGGCCCTGCGGCTCAATGAGCCGGACCTGAAGAAGCAGGAGAAGAAGGTCCTGGACCGGCGATCGCTCGAAGCGGCGGCTGCCTGACCGTCGGACCGTCCGGCGCGACGACGCCTGCATCAGCACTGCTCAGCCGCAGGAAGCCCTCCGGGCCTCCTGCGGCTGAGCTGTTCGTGGCCCGGCTAGAATTGGAGTTGTCGCGCTACCTGTGGCATCTTGAATCCTTTCGGGTTCCGGGATCGAGATTGAGGGACTGTACATGGCTGAAGCGGTGAATCCCGCGGTACGGACCGGGGACGACCAGGGCGCCGAGGCGCCGGGAGCATCCCGTCCGCTCGCCACCGGCGCGCCACGCCCGGTTCCCTCCCGCGGACTCGTGCAGCCTGCCTCGCCGACCTCCGCGCCGTCGGCGACGAGCGCCGACCAGGTGGCCCCCGGACGGCGCGGCCGGACGCGGGCCCGTATCGCCCGCCTCACGGGACGTGGCTCCTCCGGCTACTCCCCGGTGCTGGAGCCACTGCTCCGCACGGTGCGGGCGAACAACCCCAAGGAAGACCTCGACCTCATCCAGCGCGCCTACCTCGTGGCCGAGCGGAGCCACGAGGGCCAGACGCGCAAGAGCGGCGATCCGTACATCACGCACCCCGTGGCCGTCGCCACCATCCTCGCCGAACTGGGCATGACGGGCACGACCCTCGCCGCGGCACTCCTCCACGACACCGTCGAGGACACCTCGTACACGCTCGAGGAGCTGAAGCGCGACTTCGGCCCCGAGGTCGCCATGCTCGTGGACGGCGTCACGAAGCTCGACAAGGTGTCCTTCGGGGACGCCGCGCAGGCCGAGACCGTCCGCAAGATGGTGGTCGCGATGGCCAAGGACATCCGCGTGCTCGTCATCAAACTGGCCGACCGCCTCCACAACGCCCGCACGTGGCGCTTCGTCTCACCCGCATCCTCCGCGAAGAAGGCGCGGGAGACTCTCGAGATCTTCGCGCCCCTCGCGCACCGGCTCGGCATGAACACCATCAAGTGGGAGCTCGAGGACCTGTCCTTCGCGGCGCTGCATCCCAAGGTGTACGAGGAGATCGTGCGGATGGTGGGGGACAGGACCCCGGAGCGCGAGAAGCACCTCAGCCTGGTCCGCAACCAGATCGAGGAGGACCTGCGCGCCGTGAAGATCAAGGCGACGATCACGGGGCGCCCCAAGCACTACTACTCCATCTACCAGAAGATGATCGTGCGGGGTAAGGACTTCGACGACATCCATGACCTGATGGGCGTGCGCGTGCTGGTGGACAGCGTGCGCGACTGCTACGCGACCCTCGGCTCGCTGCATTCGCGGTGGAACCCCTTGCCCGGGCGGTTCAAGGACTACATCGCCATGCCGAAGTTCAACATGTACCAGTCGCTGCACACCACGGTGATCGGCCCCGGCGGGAAGCCGGTGGAGATCCAGATCCGGACGCACGACATGCACCGCCGCGCCGAGTACGGTGTCGCCGCGCACTGGAAGTACAAGAACGGCGGCAGGCAGCTCGAGGCCTCCGACAACGGGGACATGGGCTGGCTGCGGAGCCTCGTGGACTGGCAGCAGGAGACCTCCGACCCGGACGAGTTCCTCGACTCCCTGCGGTTCGAGATCAACGCGCGCGAGGTCTTCGTCTTCACGCCCAAGGGCGAGGTCATGGCGCTGCCGGCGGGTTCGACGCCGGTGGACTTCGCCTATGCCGTGCACACCGAGGTGGGCCACAGGACCATCGGTGCGAGGGTCAACGGCAAGCTCGTGCCGCTCAACAGCGAGCTCAACCACGGTGACTGGGTGGAGATCTTCACCTCCAAGGCCGAGGGCGCCGGTCCCAGCCAGGACTGGCAGGGCTTCGTCAAGTCCCCGCGCGCCCGGAACAAGATCCGCCAGTGGTTCACGAAGGAGCGCCGCGAGGAGGCGATCGACAAGGGCAAGGAGCTGCTGACGCGCGCGATGCGCAAGCAGAACCTGCCCCTGCAGCGCATGATGACGCACAGTGCGCTGCTGACCGTCGCCCAGGAACTCCGCCACCAGGACATCTCGGCCCTCTACGCGGCGGTCGGGGACGGCCACACGTCCGCGCAGAACGTCATCGAGCACCTCGTGGCGCTCATGGGCGGCCACGAGGGCGCCGAGGAGAACATTGCGGAGACGGCCGTGGCCACGCAGCCCCGCCGCCCCAAGTTCTCCGACTCGGGCGTCACGGTCCGCGGCGTCGGCGACGTCTGGGTCAAGCTCGCCCGCTGCTGCACGCCGGTGCCACCGGATCCGATCATCGGGTTCGTGACGCGCGGCTCGGGCGTATCCGTGCACCGGAGCGACTGCCGCAACGTGCAGGAGCTGCGCGACCAGCCGGACAGGATCGTCCCCGTGGACTGGGCCCCGACGCAGTCGAGCGTGTTCCTCGTGGAGATCCAGGTGGAGGCCCTCGACCGCAAGAGCCTCCTCTCGGATGTGACGAGCGTACTCGCCGAGAACCACGTGAACATCCTGGCCGCCAATGTGAACACCTCCTCGGACCGGGTCGCGATGTCACGGTTCGCATTCGAGATGGGTGACCCGAAGTACCTGAACCACATCCTCAGCGCCGTCCGCAGGATCGACGGCGTGTTCGACGTCTACCGGACCACGGGCTCCCAGCGCCGCCCCTGACACCCGGCTGCTGACATCCCCCAATACCCGGCTGCTGACATCCCTCCCAATACCCGGCTGCTGACACCCCGGTCACGTCCCGCCTCCCTGCTGCTGCGCCGTGCGTAACCGCGTCAGTGCACGCGTCTTGCCCGGCACGCGCGAGGTGTTCATGAGCGCTGCTTCGACGAGCCGCAGCGGGCAGCCGAGGTCCGCTGCCCGGCCGATCGCCCGGAGGATGGCGACGGCGTCGCCGTCCTCCCCGTGGACCGCGATGTCCAGTGCCGTCCGGAGCGGGGTCGTCACGGACACGCCGCCCACCAGGTTGACGTCGAACGGGCCCAGCGCCACCTGATGCATGACGGCGGGCGTGAAGGGTGGCAGGGCCGTGGTGCGCCGGCGGTGGTCGGTCACGAGGCTGATCACGACCGGTGGCGGGGCGCAGCCGTAGATCCAGGCTGCGCAGGAGCGTCCTAGCGCGACCCGCGGGCGGATGGAGGAGGGGACGCTGCGGGCGGCGGCCTGCGACCTGGTCGCGGGGTCCTCCCGGAAGTCGCTGCGGAGGTAGGAATCGCCGATGACCAGGTGCACGAGCCCCTCGAGCCGCATGGCCTGGAGCTCGGCCGAGGTGAAGATCTCGCCCGCATGGAAGAGCGCGCCGCCCGTGGACGTCACCGGATCCCGTGCCCCGCCCAGCGCCCGTTCGGGAGGGGCTGCGGCGTGGGCGCTGTCCAGGGGAGGCATGGCTCCAGCATCCCACCGCGCCGCCCACGGAAAAGCCCTCCGGCGGCCGATGTGGACAACGGCGCCGGAGGGCCTGGGTACCGCCCGTGGCGGCCTGCTGTCAGGAGAAGTCCTGCGCGGACCTCTGCAGCATCTCGAGCCATTGCTCACGTGCCGCGAGAGCTTCCTTCGCCGAGGCGATCTTCTTGGCGTTCCCCGCGCGTTCGGCGTCGGCGAGGTCCTCCTTGAGCTGGGCGATCGTCGCCTCGAGCTGGCTCAGCGCGCTGTTCGTGCGTGCCTTCGTCTCCGGGTTCGTCTTCGTCCAGTTCTCGTCGTCCGCGGCCTTGACCGCGTCCTCGACCTGTCGCAGGCCGCCATCGATGCGGCCCATGTCGGCGCGGGGGACCTTGCCGGCCTCGTCCCACCGGTCCCGGACGGACTGCAGTGCCTTCTTGGCCGCGGCGAGGTCCCGAATCGGCAGGATCTGCTGGGCCTCCTTGAGGAGAGCCTCCTTGGCGGCGAGATTGCCGGCGTACTCCTCGTCGACGGCTTCGTTGGCCGACTTGCGAGCCTCGAAGAAGCGGTCCTGCGCCGCACGGAAACGGGCCCACAGGGCGTCGTCATCCTTGCGGCTCGCGCGCTTGGACGCCTTCCACTCGTCCATCAGGCGCCGGTACTCGGCCGCCGTCGGACCCCAGTCCGTCGACGAGGCGAGCTGCTCGGCGCGCGCGATGAGCGCCTCCTTGGCCTGCTTCGCCTCGGCGTTGTCGCTGTCCAGCTGAGAGAAGTACGCCCGGCGGTGGCGGTCGAACACGGTGCGCGCGGACCGGAAGCGCTTCCAGAGGGCGTCCTCCGTGCCGCGGCCGAGCCTCGGCCCGTTCTTCTGGGCCGCCTTCCAGAGCTCGAAGAGCTCGTTCATCCGGGTACTGCTGGCCTTCCACTGCACGGTCGAGGGATCACGGCCGGCGAGTTCCTCGGCCTCCGCGACGATCGCCTCCCGAGCCGCGAGTTCCTTGGCCTTCAGCTCGTCCTGCACGGCGCGTTCGGCCTTCTCGAGGCCCTTGACGGCGTCGAGCAGGGCATCGATGCGAGCCTCGAGGGCGAGGACGTCGCCGACCATCTTGCGTTCGCCGACCTGCGCACGCAGGTGCTTGGCCGTCTTGGCCATGTCCGAGGACGGCGCCTTCGCCTCGACGCGCTGCTCGAGCAGCGCGACCTGGCTCACGACGTCGTCGTACTTGCGCACGAAGTAGGCCAGGGCCTCGTCGCGCGTGGCATCGGGGTACTGGCCCACCGGGTGCTCTTCACCGGCGACGAGCAGGAAGACGTGGCCGTCCTCCTCGACCCGCGCGAACTGGCCGGCCACCTCGAGGGACGTGCTGTGGGCAGCCGGAGCGGCCAGGGGCTGGGCGGCCTTCCTGAGCGGCCGGGGGGCCATGGCGGTGGGCAGCGGCGGCCGTGTGGCGGCCAGGCGCGGCGAGGGAGTGCTCAGCGGCGCGGGGTCGGCTGCGAGGGGTACCGACGGCTCGTCCGCGTCGGCGGGCGCGGCGGCAGGTGATTCTTCCTCATCGGGCACCGACGCCTCGGCCTCGGCGGTACCTGCGGCTTCCGCTGCCGCCGCATCCACCTCGCCGGCAGGAGGCTGCGCCGACGCCGTCGGTTCCGCTGCACCGGTTTCGTCCGTGCCGGTTTCGTCCGTGCCGGTTTCGTCCGTGCCGGTTTCGTCCGCGCCGGTTTCATCCGTGCCGGTTTCGTCCGTACCGGGTTCCGTGCCGTCGGCTACGGACGGGAAGGTGCCGGTGCCATCGGCTGACACGGCGTCCTGCTGCGTGTCCTGGTCGATGGTCGTTTCGTCGGATTGCTGACTGTCTGTCACCGCTAGAAGTCTTTCACTCGTCGGATGGCCGTGAGCAACGCCGGGGCCATTTCATGCAGGGTCTAGGAGTCTATCGGTCCGGCCGATCGGATCGTGGCGGGAGAGCCCCCGTGGACGACCTCCACCAGTACCACCGATCACCGGAACAACGCAGTCCCTGCCCTGAGGCTACTTTACCCATGAGCCCTTCGATCCGCGCCGGGGAGCGGGCGCCGGGCCTGCCGCTGGACGGGCGCCGTCCCGTCGGTACGGCGCCTTTTTCCGGGAACCTCCCGCGGGACCTAGGATTGAGCCCGCAGAACCGGACCGCCCTCCCCATCGGGCGGCGACGACGGCACCCAGCGCAGGAGGAGACCTACCCCATGGCCCGCAAGGCATCACTGTCCGGCTTTCCCGAATGGCTACCGGAGGAGCGCCTGATCGAGCTCCATGTCCTCGAGGTGCTGCAGCGGACGTTCGAGCTCCACGGCTTCTCCAGCATCGAGACCCGCGCGGTCGAGACGGTGGACCACCTCCTCCGCAAGGGTGAGATCGACAAGGAGGTGTACGCCGTCTCCCGCCTGCAGGCCGATGAGGCGTCCGCCTCCGAAAGCGGCCTCGCGCTCCACTACGACCTGACGGTGCCCTTCGCACGCTATGTCGTCGAGAACGCCGGCCACCTCGCGTTCCCCTTCCGCAGGTTCCAGATCCAGAAATGCTGGCGCGGTGAACGGCCCCAGGAGGGACGCGCGCGCGAGTTCACCCAGGCGGACATCGACGTCGTCGGAGACGGCGTCCTGCCGTTCCGGTACGACGTCGAACTCGCCCTCGCGGTGGTCGAGGCCCTCGGTGCCCTGCCGATCCCGCACTTCACGCTGCGCGTCAACAACCGGAAGCTCGCCGAGGGCTTCTACCGCGGCATCGGTCTCGAAGACACCGCGGCGGTCCTGCGCAGCATCGACAAGCTCGAGAAGATCGGCCCCGAGAAGGTGGGCGCCCTGCTCCGCGACGAGGTCGGCGCCGACGACCACCAGGTCCGGCTCGCCCTCGATCTCGCGGGCATCCGTACTCCGGACACCTCGTTCGTCGAACGGGTGCGCGCCCTCGGGGTCACGAACGATCTCCTCGAGGAAGGCCTCGAGGAGCTCCGGCAGGTCGTCGGAGAGGCGTCCCGGCGGGCGCCCGGGCGCGTGGTCGCGGACCTGAGCATCGCCCGCGGACTCGACTACTACACGGGAACGGTCTACGAGACGGTGCTCGACGGACACGAGGGGCTCGGCTCCATCTGCTCCGGCGGCCGCTACGACTCCCTCGCCCGCAAGGGCAACCGCACCTTCCCCGGCGTCGGGCTGTCCATCGGGGTCACGCGGATCGTCTCGCGCATCCTCAGCCAGGGCTTCGCCACGGTGTCCCGGGGCGTGCCCACGGCCGTCCTCGTGACGCTCGCCGACGACGACTCGTGGTCGCAGGCGCAGGACGTCGCCGCCGCGCTGAGGAGCCGCGGCATCTCCGCGGAGGTCGCGGCGACGGCCGAGAAGTTCGGCAAGCAGATCAAGTTCGCGGATCGCCGCGGCATCCCCTTCGTATGGTTCACCTCGCCCGAGGGCGCGCACGAGGTCAAGGACATCCGCTCCGGCGACCAGGTGCCCGCCGACCCCGCCTCGTGGTCGCCCCCGGCCGAGGACCTCCGCCCGGTGGTCGCCTCCGCCTGACGGCCCGTCCCCGGTGCTGCGGTCCGTGTCGAGGTCGCCGCGCGCGGTCAGGCCCGCCGTCGACGCCGTGCGAGCACCACGCCCCGGGCAGCAGCGCCCGCCGCGAGGACGCCGAGCATCGTGGCGACCGATACGGCAGGGAGGGTGAAGGCGAGCAGGAGGCACCCGGCCGCGCCGACCGCGTTCAGCCAGCGCGGGGCGTACCACTGCCGTTCGGTGAGCGTGAAGGCCGCGATGTTGGCGATCGCGTAGTACACCAGGACGCCGAAGCTGGAGAACCCGACCACGGTCAGCACGTCGGTGGTGACCAGGAGGCCGACGACGACGGCGGCTGTCACGATGTCGGCGGCCCACGGCACGGAGTAGCGCGCGGAGATGCGCGCGAGAGCGCTCGGCAGGTCGCCCTGGCGCGCCATGGCGAGGCTCGTGCGGCCCACCCCCGCGATGAGCGCGAGCAGGGCACCGAGGCTGGCCAGGGCGGCAGCGATGGTGACCACGGCTCCACCCCGGCCCATGGAGCCCTCCCCGGGGACGCCGACGTCGATGACGTCGCGGAGCGGTGCCGTGGCGCCGGCGAGGCCCCCGGGACCGAGGGCGTGCAGGAGCGAGAGCGCCAGGAGCAGGTACAGCAGGAGCGTGAAACCGAGGGCGCCGAAGATCGCCGCGGGGATGTTCCGGCGCGGATTCCGGACCTCCTCGCCCATCGTGGCGATCCGGGCGTAGCCCGCGAACGCGAAGAACAGCAGCGCCGAGGCCTGCAGCACGCCTCCGATCCCGGTCGCTCCGTCGGACGGGGACCGGGCCGCGGGCGACGAGAAGCCGACGACGACCACGAAGGCCAGGACCGGGACCACGAGCGAGACGATCACGCGCGTGGCGAGGGCCGTGCGGGTCACGCCGAGGAGGTTGACGACCGTGAGCCCCACGACGGCGGCCACCGCCGCGGCCTTCTCGGCGCCCGGGGCCGCATACAGGCCGAAGACGAGGGCCATCGCCGCGCAGGACGCAGCCTTGCCGGTGACGAAGCTCCAGCCGGCGAGGAATCCGGGCCAGTGCCCGAGTTGTTCGCGTCCATAGACATAGGTGCCCCCGCTCGAGGGGTACCGCACGGCGAGGGAGGCGGTCGCCGAGGCGTTGCAGTAGGCGACGAAGCCGGCGATCACGACGGCGAGGGGCAGGAGCGCCCCCGCGGCCGCACCGGCCGGGGCGAAGACCACGAACGCGCCGGCGCCGATCATGGCGCCGATCCCGACGGTGGTGGCGTCGAAGCCGCCCAGGACGCGGCGGAGTGCCGGTTGCTCGGACATGGTCCTCCTCGGGATCGGCAGCAGCGGTCGGACGGTGGTCGCGGGACGACACGACCCCTCCGGGTCCCTGTCCGGGCGTCCTGACCGGGACCGGTAAAGTTGGTCGGGCTTGACGCAACTCTAGGCAGGTACTCACGACGCCTGCGACTCATCTGACACATCTGTGGGAAGGAATGCTGTGCTCCGCACGCATGAACTCGGCTCCCTTCGGCCCGAGCACGTAGGACAAACGGTCACCCTGGCGGGGTGGGTCGCCCGCCGCCGCGACCACGGCGGGGTCGCCTTCCTCGATCTCCGCGACGCGTCGGGATTCGCCCAGGTCGTGGTGCGCGAGGAGGACGTCTTCTCCAGCCTGCGCAACGAATACGTCCTGCAGATCGTCGGCACGGTGCAGCAGCGGCCCGAGGGGAACGAGAACCCCGCACTTCCCACGGGGGCCATCGAGGTCATCGCCGACACCGTGCGGATCCTCAACACCTCCGAGCCGCTGCCGTTCCAGATCGACGAGCACGTCGAGGTGGGTGAGGAGGCGCGACTGCGCCACCGGTACCTGGACCTCCGCCGTCCGGGCCCCCAGGCGAACCTCCGCCTGCGCTCCGAGGCCAGCCGGGTGGCGCGCGAGCTCCTGCACGCGGACGGTTTCGTCGAGATCGAGACCCCCACGCTGACCCGTTCCACCCCCGAGGGTGCCCGCGACTTCCTCGTGCCGGCGCGCCTCGCCCCCGGCTCCTGGTACGCCCTGCCGCAGTCGCCCCAGCTGTTCAAGCAGCTCCTGCAGGTCGGCGGGTTCGAGAAGTACTACCAGATCGCCCGCTGCTACCGGGACGAGGACTTCCGCGCCGACCGGCAGCCGGAGTTCACGCAGCTCGACATCGAGGCGAGCTTCGTGGAGGAGGACGACATCATCGCGCTCGGCGAGCAGCTGGTGTCGTCGCTGTGGAAGCTCATCGACGTCGAGATCCCCCTGCCCATCCGCCGCATGACCTACGCCGAGGCCATGGCGAAGTACGGCTCGGACAAGCCCGACCTCCGGTTCGGGCTCGAGCTGACGGAGCTGACCGAATTCTTCAAGGACACGGAATTCGGTGTCTTCAAGGCGCCCTACGTCGGCGCCGTCGTCATGCCCGGCGGTGCTGCCCAGCCGCGTCGCCAGCTGGACGCCTGGCAGGAATGGGCCAAGCAGCGCGGCGCCAAGGGCCTCGCCTACGTCCTGATCGACGCCGACGGCAGCCTCCGCGGCCCGGTCGCGAAGAACCTGACGGACGCGGAACGGGACGGCCTCGCGGCTGCCACCGGCGCCGAGCCCGGCGACTGCATCTTCTTCGCGGCGGGCGACCGCACGTCGTCGCGCGCCATCCTCGGCGCAGCCCGGGTGGAGATCGGACGGCGCACCGGCCTCATCAAGGAGGGCGACTGGGCCTTCGTGTGGGTCGTCGACGCCCCCATGTTCGAGCCGGCGTCGGCCGCGGTGGCCGCGGGCGACGTCGCCGTCGGTGGAGGAGCGTGGACAGCCGTCCACCACGCCTTCACGTCCCCGAAGCCCGAGTTCCTCGACACGTTCGACACCGACCCGGAGAACGCCCTGGCCTACGCCTACGACATCGTCTGCAACGGCAACGAACTCGGCGGTGGATCGATCCGTATCCACCAGCGCGACGTCCAGGAGCGTGTCTTCGCGGTCATGGGCCTCGGCGCCGAGGAAGCCCAGGAGAAGTTCGGCTTCCTGCTCGAAGGCTTCAAGTACGGCGCGCCTCCGCACGGCGGCATCGCGCTCGGCTGGGACCGCGTCGTCTCCCTGCTCGCGGGCGCGGATTCGATTCGCGACGTCATCGCCTTCCCGAAGTCCGGTGGCGGCTACGACCCGCTGACGGCAGCACCCGCGCCGATCACGGCGCAGCAGCGCAAGGAGGCCGGCGTCGACGCCAGGCCGAAGGCCGAGGGCTGATCGGCGCGCCCGTGCCCTGATGCCGCACCGAGGGACGGGACGCTCTTCACGGAGTGTCCCGTCCCTCCTGCGTAGGTGCCGTCGCGGCGTCGCGTCCTGCGAGCGCCGTCGCCGATCGCTCTCGGACGAATTGTGACGCATCGGCCGAGGGGATGGGCGCGCTGTGAAATAATCGGGTCAGTACGTGCTCCGGGGTCGGTGTAAGTCCGAACCGGCGGTGATAGTCCGCGACCCGTCAGGGGTCCCGCATCCGCGGGACCGCGACGGTTGAGCCGGTGGAATTCCGGGACCGACAGTCAAAGTCTGGATGGGAGAAGCACGAACAGCAGGGACTCGCCGCTGCCCGCGGAACGGGCCGCGGCACGCGTCGCGGTTCCGTCCGTGACGGAGCGTCCCTCCTGCTGCCATTGCCCGGAGCCGTCGTATCGGTGAAGGATCGGCATGGATTTTCTGCAGTGGCTCTTCGAAGCCCGCATCCCGGTGGGTGATGGTTCCCTCCTGCTGCGTGAAGTGGTGGGCAACGTGTTCGGCCTCCTCAGCGCCCTCGGCGGCATGCGCCGTCGCGTGTGGGCGTGGCCGGTCGGGATTCTCGGCAACCTCCTGCTCCTGACGGTCTTCCTCGGATCCGTCTTCGGGGCTGCGAGCGCCGCCAACCTGCTCGGACAGGCCGGGCGCCAGGTGATGTTCATCGCCGTCTCGATCTACGGGTGGCGTCAGTGGCAGGCCAGCCGCCAGCGCGGCGGGCAGGCCGTCATGCCGCAGTGGGCCGGTACGAGGGCCCGCCTCGGCATGGTCGCCTTTTTGATCGTCGGGACCTTCGCGCTGACCCCGCTCTTCCGCGCCCTCGGCTCGTACGAGCCCGTCTGGGCCGACGCCTGGACCTTCGTCGGATCCCTGCTCGCCACCTACGGCATGGCCAAGGGCTGGGTCGAGTTCTGGCTCGTCTGGGTCGCCGTCGACATCGTCGGGGTACCCCTGCTCTTCAGCGCCGGCTACTACGCCAGCGCCTTCATGTACATGTTCTACGGTGCGTTCACCCTCATCGGCTTCTTCGTGTGGGCCCGCGCCCAGCGCACGGCCAAGCCCGGCATCGAGACCCTCCTGCCGGAGCCCACGCTGCGATGAGCACGACGACGTCCGGTACCGCCGGTGCCACCGCCGCCGAATCGGCCGCCATGCAGCGCGCCCTGGACCTCGCCGCGCGGGGCGTGCGGGGAGCCAACCCCCTGGTGGGCGCCGTCGTCCTCTCCGCCGGCGGCGTCGTCCTCGGCGAGGGATACCACCGCGGTGCGGGCACTCCGCACGCCGAGCCGGCCGCCCTCGCGGACGCCCGCCGTCGCGGCAACGACCCGCGCGGCGCCACGATGGTGGTCACCCTCGAGCCGTGCGACCACACCGGGCGGACGGGGCCCTGCAGCGGTGCCCTGATCGAGGCCGGCGTGGCACGCGTGGTCTACGCCGCGGACGACGTCAACGGTGCCGCTGCCGGGGGCGGCCGGAGGCTCCGCGACGCCGGTGTCGACTGCCTGGGCGGACACGAGGCCGCCCGCTCGCAGGAGCTCAACGAGCGCTGGAGCGCAGCCGTCCTCGGCAGCCGGCCCTTCGTGACCCTGAAGTCCGCGCAGTCCCTCGACGGCCGTGTCGCGGCGTCGGACGGGTCCAGCCAGTGGATCACCGGCGCCGAAGCACGCGCTGACGGGCACCGGATCCGCGCCCTCGCCGACGCCGTGCTGGTGGGTACCGGCACGGTCCTCGCCGACGATCCGCAACTCACCGCGCGAAGCGCCGGCGGGGAGGCCTCCGGAGCGGGAGGCCTCCGGGTCGTCATGGGTGAGACGCCCGTGCCCGACGGCGCCGCCGTCAGGGGAGAGGGCTTCCTCCAGCTGCGGAGCCGGGACGTGGGCGAGGTCCTCGACGAGCTCCACGGCCGGGGAGTCCGCCACCTCCTCGTCGAGGGGGGCCCGCGGATCGCCTCCGCGTTCCTCCGGGCCGGTGTCGTCGACGAGCTGTTCAGCTACGTCGCGCCGCTGATCCTCGGCGACGGCGCACCCGCCTTCCCGGACCTCGGCGTCGGGACCCTCGCCGACGCCGACCGGTGGGTGCTCGACGACGCCGGAGGACCCGGCGTCCGTCAGCTCGGCGCGGACGTCCGGCTGCACCTGCGTCCGCCGTCGCCCTCCTGATCCGCACCTGATCCCCGTCCACCCCCAAGCAACCCACCCGAAGGAAGTACCAGTGTTCACAGGAATCGTGTCCGAGCAGGGCAGCGTGGTCTCACTCGAGCTCACGGCGGACGGCGAGAGCGGCCTGCTCGTCTTCGAAGCGCCGGAGACCGGGAGGGACCTCACGCCCGGTGCTTCGATCGCCGTCAACGGCGTGTGCCTGACGGCCGTCACGCTCGACTCCGGGCGTGTCGGCGTCGATGTCATGGGTGAGACCCTCCGCCGCACCACCACGGGCGCGCTGCAGCCCGGCGCCCCCGTCAACCTCGAGCGGTGCGTGCCCGCGGGCGGACGCCTCGACGGCCACGTGGTGCAGGGGCACGTGGACGGCATCGGCGTACTCCTCGAGCGCGAGGACCTCGGTGCGTGGCACAGGCTCCGCTTCGGGCTGCCTGCCAGACTGGGACGCTACGCCGCGGAGAAGGGCTCCGTGGCGATCGACGGGGTCTCGCTGACCGTCACGGCCGTCAGCGCACCCGACGAACCGGAGCAGTGGTTCGAGGTGGGACTCATCCCGACCACCCTCAAGGAGACCGGCCTCGGCGCCAAGGCCCTGGGCGATCCGGTCAACCTCGAGATGGACGTCCTCGCCAAGTACGCCGAACGCCTCCTCGGGTTCGCCGCCGCGGACGCCCGGGCCGCCGTCGACGGGGGAGCGCAGTGACGGGGACCGAGGTGATCCGGCTCGACCCGGTCACCGACGCGATCGCCGCGATCTCCGCCGGCCGCGCCGTCGTCGTCGTCGATGACGAGGACCGCGAGAACGAGGGAGACATCGTCTTCGCCGCCGAGGACGCGACGCCGGAGCTGGTCGGCTGGACGGTCCGCTGGACCTCCGGTGTCCTCTGCGTGCCGATGCGCGCCGAGGACGCCGACCGCCTCCTCCTCCCGCCGATGACCGCCGTGAACGAGGACTCCAAGGGCACGGCCTACACGGTGTCCTGCGATGCGGCGGCGGGCGTCAGCACGGGTATCAGTGCCGCGGACCGGGCCCGCACCGCCAGGGTCCTCGCCGATCGGTCGAGCGTGCCCGTGGACCTCACGCGGCCGGGGCACGTCTTCCCGCTGCGCGCGGCTCCCGGCGGCGTCCGCGAGCGCCCGGGACACACGGAGGCGGGAGTCGAGCTGAGCGTCCTCGCAGGCAAGGGCCCCGCAGCCGTCATCGCCGAACTGGTGCACGACGACGGCGACATGATGCGCCTGCCCGCGCTGCGCCGCTTCGCCGACGAGCACCGCATACCGCTCGTCTCGATCGAGGACCTCGTCGCCTTCGTCCGCGGACGCGACGCCCGGCAGGAGGACGAAGCGCGCGAGCGCGTCCTCCGGACGGACCCCGCCGGCGCCTGACGGCGCCCGACCACCCATCCCACGAAACACCACCGAAGGAGAACCATGAGCGGCCACGGAGCACCCAGCATCGACATCAGCGGACTGACAGGCCAGGAGGGCGCGCCCCTGCGCCTCGCGATCATCGCCGCCAGCTGGCACACCGAGATCATGGACGGCCTGCTCGACGGCGCACGCCGCGCCGCGGCCGAGGCGGGAGCGGACGTCACGGAGATCCGCGTCCCGGGCAGCTTCGAACTGCCCGTCGCCGCAGCACGCATCGCGCCGCACGTCGACGCCGTCGCCGCCCTCGGCGTCGTCATCCGGGGAGGCACGCCGCACTTCGAGTACGTCTGCCAGGCGGCGACGTCGGGACTCACCGACGTCAGCGTGCGCACGGGCGTGCCGGTCGGCTTCGGCGTGCTGACCTGCGACACGGAGCAGCAGGGGCTCGACCGCGCCGGACTGCCCGGCTCCTCGGAGGACAAGGGACACGAGGCCGTCTCCGCGGCCCTGGCGACCGCGGCCGTCCTGCGGTCCTGGGCCTGATGGCCGCGGAGGCGTCCGTCACAGGACGGGGCCCCGGTGCCGGGGCAGGCCCGCGAGCCGATAGCCTAGGGGATGTGAAAACCTTTGATTCCCTGTTCGAGGAACTCAGCGCGAAGGCCGCCGAACGGCCGGCGGGCTCGCGGACGGTAGCGGAGCTCGATTCCGGCGTGCACGGCATCGGCAAGAAGGTCGTCGAGGAGGCCGCCGAGGTCTGGATGGCCGCCGAGTACGAGTCCACCGAGGATGCGGCCGAGGAGATCTCGCAGCTGCTCTACCACCTGCAGGTGCTCATGCTGGCCAAGGGACTTCGCCTGGAGGACGTCTACAAGCATCTGTAGCCGCGCCGGCGCATCCGCCCGCGGCTCCTGCTTGCCCTTCCCTCCTCCAGCGAAAGACATTCCATGCTCCGTGTAGCAGTCCCCAACAAGGGCGCCCTCTCCGAGGCCGCCTCGTCCATGCTCGCCGAGGCCGGCTACCGCCAGCGCCGCGACTCCCGCGAGCTCGTCCTGGTCGATCCCGAGAACGAGATCGAGTTCTTCTTCCTCCGACCCCGTGACATCGCGGTGTACGTGGGGTCGGGAACCCTCGACGTCGGCCTCACCGGACGCGACCTCTTCCTCGACGCGCAGGTCGAGGCCGTGGAGCTCATGCAGCTCGGCTTCGGCGCGTCCACCTTCCGGTTCGCCGGGCCGGTGGGCGATTTCTCCTCGCCGGAGCAGCTCGAGGGCAAGCGCCTGGCCACCAGCTACGAGGGACTCCTCAAGGACTACCTCGCCGAGCGGGGCATCACGGCCGCCGTGGTCCGGCTCGACGGCGCCGTCGAATCCTCGGTACGCCTCGGTGTCGCCGACGCCATCGCCGATGTCGTCGAGACCGGCAATACGCTGCGCGCCGCGGGCATGGAGATCTTCGGCGAACCCATCCTCCGGAGCGAGGCCGTGCTGATCGGCCGGGCCGGCGTCGAGGCCCCGGCCGGGCTCGACGTCCTGCTGCGGCGCCTCCAGGGTGTCCTCGTGGCACGCCAGTACGTGATGATGGACTACGACATCCGGAAGGACCTCGTCGACGAGGCCGCGGCCCTGACGCCGGGCCTGGAGTCCCCGACCGTCTCGCCGCTGCGCGACTCCGACTGGGTGGCCGTGCGCTCCATGGTCAAGCGCAACCAGACCAACCGCATCATGGACGAGCTGTACGAACTCGGTGCGCGCGCCATCCTCGTCAGCACCATCCACGCCTGCCGGATCTAGGGGAGGGGCAGCCATGACCGTCGCCATCCGCGTCATCCCATGCCTGGACGTCGACGCCGGGCGCGTCGTCAAGGGCGTCAACTTCGAGGACCTGCGCGACGCCGGGGACCCGGTGGAACTCGCGCACCGCTACGACCGCGCGGGAGCGGACGAACTGACCTTCCTCGACGTCACCGCGTCGTCCGGGAACCGGGAGACGACCTTCGACGTCGTCGCCCGGACCGCGGAGGAGGTCTTCATCCCGCTGACCGTGGGCGGGGGCGTGCGGGAGATCTCCGACGTCGACCGCCTCCTCCGGTACGGCGCGGACAAGGCGTCCATCAACACGGCTGCCGTCGCCCGCCCGTCCGTGATCGACGAGATCACGCGGCACTTCGGTGCCCAGGTCCTCGTCCTCTCCCTCGACGCACGCCGCACGCGGGACGCCGCCACGCCGTCCGGCTTCGAGGTGACCACGTACGGTGGCCGCAAGGGCACCGGGATCGACGCCGTCGCCTGGGCCAGGGAGGCCGCGGACCGGGGCGTGGGCGAGATCCTGCTCAACTCCATCGATGCGGACGGGACCAAGGAGGGCTTCGACCTCGAACTCATCCGCGCCGTGCGTGCCGCCGTGGGCGTGCCGCTCATCGCCTCGGGCGGAGCGGGCAGGCCGGAGCACTTCCCGCCGGCCGTGCAGGCCGGTGCCGATGCGGTGCTCGCGGCCTCGGTCTTCCACTTCGGGCCGGTGGACGCCATCGCACAGGTGAAGACCGCCATCCGGGACGCGGGCTTCCCCGTCCGCTGAGGGCTCCGCCGCAGGAGACCGGTCCTCCACGGGAGGCCGGGTAGGTGCGCTGCCCGCTCAGATGCCGACGTCGGCGCTCTCGAGCAGGGCGACGGCGTCGGGCTGGCCCTCGAAGGTGACCAGGGCCTGCCGGCGGCGCCCGTGGGCGTGCATCAGCAGTTCGCCCGGATCGCCCACGATCGCCACGGAGACCGGTGCGCGCCTGGCGACGTGCCGCGGACCGTCGGGCCGCACCAGCACGATGCCGAGGTCCACGCCGCGGTAGAGGATCGCCGCACGCTTGACGAGTTCTTCCCAGAGCGCTCCGGCGTAGTCCTCGTCGAGGGACCTGGGTGCCCAGCGCGTGGTGGCGCGGCGGACGTCCTCGGTGTGGACGAAGTACTCGATGAGGTTGGCGCTCTTGTCGATCGAACTGATGCGCATCGGCGAGAACGGCGGCGGCCCGGCCAGGAAGCGGTTGACCAGGGCCTCGTACCCGGCCGGGGACGCGGCGCGCTCCGCTGTCTCCCGCGTGGCGCGCTCGGTGACCGCTGCGAGCTTCTTCACGACCATCCCGAGCCCGAGCGCGGGCCTGTGCTCGCGCAGGTAGAGGTGCGCGGCGAGGTCGCGGGTCAGCCACCCCTCACACAAAGTGGGGGCGTCGGGACCGGCTGCCAGGAGCGTCTCGGCCAGGACCTCGCGGGACGGGGCTACGTAGTGCATCACAGCTGAAAGTAGCATGTCGCGCGCGGGCGGGGCAGGCGCGCCGCGCCCCGCCGCGGACCGCACTAGAATCACAGGTGATGCCTTCCACCACGTCCTCCCAGAACACTCCCGAGACCTCCGCCGACGGCGTCCCCGGGGAAGCCGGTCCGCTCCTCGATCCGGCCATCGCCGCGACCCTCAAGAAGGACGACGCCGGCCTGGTCGCCGCCGTCGTGCAGCAGTACGACACGCGCGAGGTCCTGATGCTCGGCTGGATGGACGAGGAGGCCCTCCGGCGCACGCTGACCAGCGGGCGTGTGACCTTCTACTCGCGGTCGCGTGCCGAGTACTGGCGCAAGGGGGACACCTCCGGCCACCGCCAGTGGGTCAGGGGCGTGGCCCTCGACTGCGACGGCGACGCGCTGCTCGTCACCGTGGACCAGGAGGGTGCCGCGTGCCACACCGGCACGCGAACATGCTTCGACGGACGGGCGCTGCCCGCCGTGACCGCCGGCCGTCCCCACCCCGAAGGATCCTGACCCGATGCAGCAGCTGGGTACAATTCGCCCCACCCTGGAGGAGTTCCGCGACCTGGCCAAGGCCCGCCGCGTGGTTCCCGTGCACCTGAAAGTCCTCGCGGACGCGCACACGCCGATCGGCATCTACCGCAAGCTCGCGGCGGGAGAGCCCGGGACCTTCCTCATGGAGTCCGCCGCCGTCGGCGGCGTCTGGTCGCGCTATTCCTTCATCGGCTCCTCCTCGCGCGCCACGCTCACCACCCGGGACGGCGAGGCCTTCTGGCTGGGCGAACCGCCCGCCGGCGTACCCTCGGGCGGAGACCCGGTCGAGGCGCTGCGCCTCACGGTCGAGGCGCTGCGGACCGAACGGTTCGAGGAGCTCCCGCCGTTCACCTCCGGCATGGTCGGTTTCGTCGGCTGGGAAGCGGTGCGCCACTGGGAGCGGCTCACGAGCCCGCCCGAGGACGACCTGTTCCTGCCCGAACTCGCGATGTGCCTCGTCTCGGACCTCGCCATCCACGACAACTCCGAGGGCTCGCTCACGCTGGTCGCCAACGCCATCAACTTCGACGGCACCGACGAGCGCGTCGACGAGGCCTGGCACGACGCCGTCGCGCGCGTCCGGGCGATGCTCGCGAAGCTCGTCGCTCCGACGGAACTCGCCGTCTCGGTGATGGCCGAGGACGCGCCGACCGCCGAGGAGTCGATGGACCGGGTCCGGGAGTCCTGGTTCGAGCCCGACTACCTGCGGGCCATCGAGCGCGGCAAGCGGGCCATCGTCGACGGCGACGTCTTCCAGGTGGTCATCAGCCGGCGCTTCGAGATCGAGTGCGACGCCTCCGCGCTCGATGTCTACCGCATCCTGCGCACCACGAACCCGAGCCCCTACATGTACCTGTTCAGCCTCGAGGACGCCGAGGGCCGGGCCTACTCGATCGTGGGGAGTTCCCCGGAAGCGCTCGTCACCGTCACGGGGGACGAGGTCATCACGCATCCGATCGCGGGTTCGCGTCCGCGCGGCAGGACCACCGAGGAGGACCGCGACCTCGCCGTCGAGCTCCGCGCGGACACGAAGGAGAAGGCGGAGCACCTCATGCTCGTCGACCTCGCGCGGAACGACCTGTCGAAGGTCTGCACCCCGGGCAGCGTCGACGTCACCCAGTTCATGGAAGTGGAGAAGTTCAGCCACATCATGCACCTCGTGTCCACCGTGGTCGGCCGGCTCTCGCCCTCGAAGAGCGCCTACGACGTCCTTGCGGCGACCTTCCCCGCCGGCACGCTCTCGGGTGCGCCGAAGCCCCGCGCACTACGCCTCATCGACGAGGTGGAGCCGCACCGGCGCGGCATCTACGGCGGCGTGGTCGGCTACCTGGACTTCGCCGGGGACATGGACATGGCCATCGCCATCCGGTCGGCGCTGCTGCGGGACGGCAGGGCCTACGTGCAGTCCGGCGGAGGGATCGTCGCCGATTCGGTCCTCGAGGCGGAGGCCCTCGAGACGGTCAACAAGGCGGCGGCTCCCCTCCGGGCGGCCCTGACGGCGGCCGGGCTGCGGCCCGCGACGGCGGACTCCCAGTGAGCACGACCGGGCGTCCCGCTCCCGGCCGGTTCACCCGCCGCGGCATCGTGGTGATGGGGATCGTGGTCCTGGCGCTGCTCGCCTTCGGGTCGACGACGCAGACGTGGCTCACCGTGCGCCTGCCCCAGGAAGCCGTCCAGACCCCGGACCTCCGCGTTCCCGGCAGCGACGCGGCGACACCCGTGACGGCGTTCGCGCTCGTCGCGCTGGCCGCCGCCCTCGCCGTCTCGATCGCGGGACGCGTGGCCCGCTGGGTCATCGCCGGCATCCTCGTGCTCTCCGGCATCGGGATCGCCCTGTCCAGCGCCTCGGTGGCACTGGATCCCGCCGCCGCCGCCGAGCCCGCGATCGGTGCGGCCATCGGCGTCAGCGGCCTGGCCGGAGCCGATGCGACGGCAAGCGCCATGCCCTGGCTCGCGGTCGCAGCCGGGGCCCTGCTGGTCCTCGCCGCGGCCTGGGTGGTCCTTGCCGGCCGGACCTGGGGAGTGAACAGGCGCTACGACGCCGGCGCGTCCCGGGGCGCCCGGTCCGAGCCCGGGAGCCTCCAACCCGGAGCGCCGGCTCCGTCGACCGGTGATGTGGCTCCCGGCGTCGTTCCGGAAGGGGACGGGGATCCGGTCCGGCCGGATGCCTCGGACAGAGTGCCCGGCGGCGCCACCGCGACCGGCCCGACCGGCGCCACCGCGACCGGTCCGACCGGCGCCGGCGGCGCAGGGTCGGGGGACACGGGGTCCGGCGACGCGTCGTCCGCCGGCGCTCCATCCGCCGGCGCTCCATCCGACGGCACCGGTCACTCCGTCGGCTCCGACGAGCCCGATACCGCGGGACCGGGACGGAGCCGGAGCCGGGCGAGCGCCCACGCCGACGAGATCGACAGCTGGGACCAGCTCTCGCGCGGCAACGACCCGACGCGCTGACGCGCGTCCCCACCTGCCGACGTGCTGACGCGTGTCCCGACCCGCCGACGCAGATCCCGAGGCGCTGACGCGCGTCCCCACCCGCCGACGCAGATCCCGACGCGCTGACGCGGGTCCCGCCCCGCCGACGCAGATCCCGAGGCCCTGACGCCCGTCCCCACCCGCCGACGTCCGTTCCGGCGCACCCCGTGGCCGTGGTTCCGCCGGCCCTGCCGTGCCCGCAGGCGTTCGGCCGGGCCGCCCCATCAATGGCAGAATGGAACCAGACCCGTTCGAAGGAGATTTCCCATGGCATCCGAGACCCGCAGCTCCGCTACCCGCAACACCCCGGCGAACCACGCCCAGATGGGCGACGAGACGATCGGTCACGGCAACAGCCCCGCCGCATGGACGTGCGTGCTGATCATGCTGGCCGGTGCGGCCCTGGCCTCCTTCGCCTACATCCTCGCGAGCACCGAAGGCAACCATGACTTCGGGACGCTGCTGTTCTGGGTGGGTATCGGGATCATGTTCGTCGGCCTCATCGTCGGCTTCATCCTGCGCAGGATCGGCTACGGCGTGGGTGGATCGAAGCTCAAGAACAACGGCCACTAGATGACCGTCCTCGACGACATCATCGAGGGCGTCCGCGAGGACCTCGCGGAGCGCCGACGTGCGCTTCCCCTCGAGGACGTGCGGGCCGCAGCCCTCGCGGCACCCGCGCCCGTGGATGCCTTCGAAGCGCTCGGTAGCGGGCAGGGCGGCGCGCTGGCGGTCATCGCCGAGGTCAAGCGGAGCAGCCCGTCCAAGGGTGCCCTCGCCGATATCGCCGACCCCGCGGCCCTCGCCGCATCCTACGAAGAGGGCGGTGCAGCCGTCATCTCCGTGCTGACCGAGGAACGGCGCTTCGGCGGGTCGCTCGCCGACCTCGATGCCGTGCGTGCCGCCGTGGCCCTCCCGGTGCTCCGCAAGGACTTCACGGTGGACGAGTACCAGATCTGGGAGGCGCGGGCCCACGGTGCCGACGTCGTGCTCCTGATCGTCGCGGCCCTCACCGACGAGGAGCTGCGCTCGTTCCTCGCCCTCACGCACCGGCTCGGGATGAGCGCGATCGTGGAGACCCACACCGCCGAGGAGGTGCGGCGCGCCGTCGCCGCCGAAGCGACGATGATCGGCGTGAACGTCCGCAACCTGAAGACCCTCGATATCGACAGGAGCGTCTTCGGCGGGTTGGCGCACCTCATCCCGTCCGGCACGGTCGTCATCGCCGAATCGGGAGTACGCGACGTCGACGACGTCGCCGATTACGCAGGCAGTGGCGCGCACGCCGTCCTGGTGGGGGAGGCGCTCGTGCGGCACAGCGATCCCGCATCGACGATCGGTGCGTTCCGGCAGGCCGGCAGTGAGGCCTGGCGGGCCGTGGACGCAGCCGACGCCTGACAGCCGCGGCAGCCGGAGCGGGGACTCCCGTCCGAAGGGACGGGGAGCACAGTGAGCAGGAAACGGACCGGCCACCGCCGGTCCGCCAGGGACCCGGGCGGCACCGCCGCCGGGACAGGACCAACAGGACAGGAATGCTGAAGTCATGACTGATATGCACCAGGACACGGGCCTCCCCGGCGCGGATGCCGGAGCAGCGGACGCCATCGACGCCGGGACGGCGGAGGCCTTCCTCAGCCACGACCAGAGCCTCCGCCACGCCCCCGGTCCCTACTTCGGCTCGTACGGCGGCCGGTGGATGCCCGAATCGCTGATCGCCGCCCTCGACGAACTGCAGGACACGTTCGACAAGGCCAAGGCCGACCCCGAGTTCACGGCGCAGGTCGCCGAGCTGAACAGGAACTACGCCGGGCGGCCGTCCCTCCTCACCGAGGCACAGCGTTTCGCCGAGCAGTGCGGCGGCGTGCGTGTCTTCCTCAAGCGCGAGGACCTGAACCACACGGGGTCCCACAAGATCAACAACGTGCTCGGGCAGGCCCTGATCGCCAAGCGCATGGGCAAGACCCGCGTGATCGCCGAGACCGGTGCCGGCCAGCACGGCGTCGCGAGTGCGACCGCCGCAGCCCTGCTCGGCCTCGAGTGCGTCGTCTACATGGGCGCCGAGGACACGCGACGCCAGGCCCTCAACGTGGCACGCATGCAACTGCTCGGGGCGACCGTCATCCCCGTGACCAACGGCTCCCAGACGCTCAAGGACGCCATCAACGAGGCGCTGCGTGACTGGGTGGCGAACGTCGGGACCACGCACTACCTCCTCGGCACCGCGGCCGGCGCCCACCCGTTCCCGTCCATGGTCCGGTACTTCCACGAGGTCATCGGCGAGGAGGCCCGCGAGCAGATCCTCGAGCAGGCCGGTCGGCTGCCCGACGCCGTCTGCGCCTGCGTGGGCGGGGGCTCCAACGCGATCGGCATGTTCCACGGGTTCCTCGACGATCGCGAGGTGGCGCTCTACGGATTCGAAGCGGGCGGCGACGGCGTCGAGACCGGCCGCCACGCGGCCACGATCACCCTGGGCCGGCCAGGAGTGCTGCACGGCGCGCGTTCCTACCTGATGCAGGACGAGGACGGGCAAACGATGGAGTCCCATTCCATCTCGGCGGGCCTCGACTATCCGGGCGTCGGACCCGAGCACGCCTACCTGGCCGACATCGGGCGGGCACACTACGAGCCGATCACCGATGCGGAGGCCATGGAGGCGTTCAAGCTCCTGAGCCGCACCGAGGGCATCATCCCCGCCATCGAGACCGCCCACGCCCTCGCGGGTGCCATGAAGGTGGGCCGGCGACTCGCGGCCGACCTCGGACCGGGGGAGCAGGCGTCGGACAAGATCGTCGTCGTGAACCTCTCGGGCCGCGGCGACAAGGACGTGGCAACCGCCGCGGGCTACTTCGACCTGCTTCCGGACGACAGCGCCGAGCAGGAAATCGCCCAGGAGGGTGAACAGCTGTGACCACGCATCCCACCGATCGTCCCGCGCACATCGCCGCCGGCTCGAAGGCGGCCGCCGCCATCGAGAAGGCGCGCCGCGAAGGACGGGCGGCCCTCATCGGCTACCTTCCCGCGGGCTTCCCCGACGTCCGGACCACCATCGAGGCCGGGATCGCCATGGCCGAGAACGGCATGGACCTCATCGAGATCGGCATCCCCTATTCGGATCCCGTCATGGACGGCCACGTCATCCAGGAAGCGACCGTCGAGGCGCTGGCCAAGGGCTTCACCGTGCCGCAGATCTTCGACGTCGTCGAGGGCATCACCAGCAAGACCGATGCCGCCGTCCTCGTCATGACGTACTGGAACCCCGTCATGCGGATGGGCGTCCGGGAGTTCGCCGGACGCCTCGCCGCAGCGGGTGGTGCCGGGCTCATCACGCCGGACCTCATCCCCGACGAGGCGGCCGAATGGCTCGAGGCCTCCGAGGAACTCGGCCTCGACCGCGTCTTCCTCGTGGCTCCCTCGACGTCGCCGCAGCGCATGCAGAACACCGTCGACGCGAGCAGGGGCTTCGTCTACGCGGTGTCCGTCATGGGCGTGACCGGTGCGCGGACATCCGTCGGTGCGGCAGCACGGGCCGTGGTCGACGCCGCGCACCACGCGGGTGCCGAGCGCGTCTGCGTAGGCCTCGGCGTCTCCTCGTCCGCCCAGGTGCGCGAGATCGGCGCCTACGCCGACGGCGTGATCGTGGGTACGGCGCTGGTCGCCGCACTGCGCGACGGCGGAGTCGACGCCGTCGCAGAGCTGACGCGCGAGCTGAGTACGGGTACCCCGAAGGCCTCGGCGTGATCGGCGGGACCCTCGCGGCATCGATTCCCAGCCCGCCCGCCGAGTGGGCGAGCTTCGGCCTCGGCCCGGTGACCATCCACGCCTACGCGCTGTGCATCCTGGCGGGCATCATCCTCGCGCTGATCCTCACGCAGAAGCGGTTCGTCTCCTTCGGTGGGCATGCCGACGCCGTCTGGGACATCGCCATCTGGGCCATCCCTTTCGGCATCATCGGCGGGCGGCTGTACCACGTGGTCTCCTCCCCGGACGCCTACTTCGGCCCCGAGGGTGACCTGGCCCGGATCCCGCAGATCTGGCAGGGCGGCCTCGGTATCTGGGGCGCCATCGCGCTCGGCGCCGTCGGAGCGTGGATCGGTGCGCGCCGGGCCGGGGTGAAGCTCTCGGCGTTCGCCGATGCCGCTGCCCCCGGCGTCCTCCTCGCACAGGCCGTCGGCCGGTTGGGCAACTGGTTCAACCAGGAGCTCTTCGGCGCACCCACCACGCTTCCGTGGGGCCTCGAGATCGACGCGGACAACGCGAATTTCCCGGTCGACCAGGAGCCGGGCACACTCTTCCACCCGACGTTCCTCTACGAGCTCCTCTGGAACCTCGCGGGCGTCGCACTGCTGCTCCTGCTCGCCAGGAGGTTCCGCCTCCGCGGCGGGCGCATGTTCTGGCTCTACGCCGCCTACTACACGCTCGGACGTGTCTGGATCGAGACGCTGCGCATCGACGACGCCGAGATGGTCACGCTCTTCGGTGCGACCCAGCGCCTCAACGTATGGACGAGCATCGCCGTCTTCCTCGTGTCCCTCGCCATCCTCGTGTTCCTCACGGTCAGGCGCCGTCCGGTCGACGCGCCGTCCGTCTACCTGCCCGGTCGGGAACCGCAGGGCGACTCCGCACACGACGCCGCACACGACGCCGACACGGCCGACGGGGCCGTCGACGGCGGGAAGCCAGGGGGAGCGGAGGACGCCCCGCCGGCCTCTCCGGCGGCTGCGGAACCGGCGTCGGACGGACAGGGTGACGACCCGGAGCGGAGCCTGTCCGGTAACGCTTCAGCCACAGGTAGCCACACCGTGGACAAGGGTCAGGGAGCGCGGAACGATCGTGGTAATCTTTCCGAAACAAACGGCTCCTGAGTAACGATTCGCGTTCCCGGGACCCCGCGAGAGCGGAGCCGCGGGATTCGGTTCCCCGACAGCAGTCCCCGGGCCACCGCCCCTAAAGGACGCAACACCACACAGTTGTGGACCCCTGGTGCGATGGCCGGATCACCTTCCGAGCCTGCACCGACACCGCCCCCGACCGGCGCAGGAGAACTGCAACGATTGCCCGCCAACAGCGCCGGGCAGCGCCGGCAGAGGCGGTGTGAACGAGATACACACACGGTGCCCGCTTCCAGACAGCGGTGCCCGCGGGGCCAAGGCTGTCCCCTCCCGACGCTCCATCATGGGGGAAGGATCCTTTCTATGACTGCTTTGACGCCAGGAAAGTCGACCGGGACACACCCGGGAACCACATCGTCCGCGGCCGAGGCCGTGGAGTCGCCCTTCACGCGTTTCGCCTCCCTACCGGAGGCGACCGGCCTCTACAACCCCGAGAACGAGAAGGATGCGTGCGGCCTCGCCGTCATCGCCACCCTTCGCGGTGAACCCGGACACGACATCGTCGATGCCGCACTGACCGCGCTCCGCAACCTCGAGCACCGCGGTGCCGTGGGCGCGGACGAGGGCACCGGTGACGGCGCAGGCCTGCTCACCCAGATCCCCGACGAGTTCTTCCGTGCTGTCGTGGACTTCCCGCTGCCCACTGCCGGCTCGTACGTGGTGGGGACCGCGTTCCTCCCGTCCGAGGCGAAGGAGGAGGAGACGGCCCGCGCCGGCCTCGAGTCCATCGCCGAGTCGGAGGGCCTGGACGTGCTCGGCTGGCGCGTGGTGCCGGTCGTCGCCGACCTCGTCGGTGCGATGGCGCGCGCCTGCATGCCGCACTTCGTGCAGCTGTTCCTGGCGCCGGCGAACGGCAACCCCTCGGACCTCGACGCGAAGGCCTTCCGGGTCCGCAAGCGCGCGCAGAACAAGTACGGGGTCTACTTCCCCTCGCTGTCCTCCAAGACCATCGTCTACAAGGGCATGCTGACCACGGCGCAGCTCGAGCCGTTCTACCCCGACCTCTCGGACGAACGCTTCAAGACGCGCCTCGGCATCGTCCACTCGCGCTTCTCCACGAACACGTTCCCGTCCTGGCCGCTGGCCCAGCCGTTCCGGACCATCGCGCACAACGGCGAGATCAACACGGTCAAGGGCAACCGCAACTGGATGCGTGCCCGGCAGTCCCAGCTGTCCAACCCGCTCCTCGGGGACTCGCCGGAGGAGCTGTACCCCATCTGCACGCCCGGCGCCTCGGACTCCGCGTCCTTCGACGAGGTGGCCGAGCTGCTGACGCTCTCGGGCCGCCCGATCACGCACTCGATCATGATGATGATCCCGGAGGCATGGGAGAACCACGCCACCATGGATCCCGCCCGGCGCGCGTTCTACCAGTACCACTCCATGCTCATGGAGCCCTGGGACGGTCCGGCCGCCGTGTCCTTCACGGACGGCCGCCTCGTCGGTGCCGTGCTCGACCGCAACGGACTGCGCCCCGCCCGCTACTGGGTGACCGAGGACGGCCTCGTCATCCTCGCCTCCGAGGTGGGCGTGCTCGACGTCGAGCCCTCCCGCGTGGTGCGCAAGGGCCGCGTCTCGCCCGGCAAGATGTTCCTCGTCGACACCGAGGAGGGCCGCCTGATCGAGGATCAGGAGATCAAGGCCGAGGTCGCTGCCGCCAACCCGTGGGGCGAGTGGGTCAAGGAGAACCTGATCCAGCTCGAGGACCTCCCGGAGCGCGAGCACGTCATCCACACCAAGGCGTCCATCAACCGCCGCCAGCGCACCTTCGGCTACACGCAGGAGGAGCTGCGCATCCTGCTCGGTCCGATGGCGACGAACGGCGCCGAGCCCCTCGGAGCCATGGGCTCCGACACGCCCATCGCGGTGCTCTCGAAGCGCCCGCGCCTGCTGTTCGACTACTTCGTGCAGTCCTTCGCGCAGGTCACCAACCCGCCGCTGGACTCCATCCGCGAGGAACTCGTCACCTCCATGGGCGTCACCATCGGACCGGACGGCAACCTGCTGTCCACCGGGCAGGTGCGCTCCAAGCAGATCGCCCTGAAATTCCCCGTCATCAACAACGACGAGCTGGCGAAGATCGCGAACCTGGAGACCGAGGACGGCGACCGCCTGACGGTCCGCGTGCGCGGCCTCTACCGGCACGACGGCGGCGAGGCCGCCCTGCGTGCGCGCCTCGCGGAGATCTGCGAGCAGGTGTCCAGCGCGCTCAACCGCGGCGTCGAGTACGTGGTGCTGTCCGACCGCGATTCGAACGCGCAGTGGGCTCCCATCCCGTCCCTGCTCCTCACGAGTGCCGTGCACCACCACCTGCTCAAGAGTGCCAACCGCACCAAGACCTCCCTCGTCGTCGAAGCCGGCGACGTACGCGAGGTCCACCATGTCGCGGTGCTCATCGGGTACGGTGCCTCCGCCGTGAACCCGTACCTGGCCATGGAGAGCTGTGAGGAGCTCGTCCGCAACGGCGACATCACCGGCGTCACGGCCGAAGCCGCCGTCGCGCACCTCATCAAGGGCCTCGGCAAGGGCGTCCTGAAGATCATGTCCAAGATGGGCATCTCGACGGTCAGCTCCTACTGCGGCGCCCAGACCTTCGAGGCGCTCGGCCTGTCCCAGGAGCTCGTGGACGAATACTTCCACGGCACGCAGACCCAGCTCGGCGGTGTCGGCCTCGACGTCGTCGCGGCCGAGACCGCCGCACGCCACGAGAGCGCCTACCCGCAGGACGGCATCGAGGATCCGCACCGCGGCCTCGACAACGGCGGCGAGTACCAGTGGCGCCGTGAGGGCCCGCCGCACCTCTTCAACCCCGAGACCGTCTTCCGCCTGCAGCACGCCACACGGGAGCGCCGCTACGACATCTTCAAGGCCTACACGCAGGGCGTGGACGACCAGTCGCGGGAGCTCATGACGCTCCGCGGGCTGCTCAGGCTCCGTGGCGACGCCCGGGAGGCCATCAGCATCGACGAGGTCGAGCCCGTCTCCGCCATCGTCAAGCGCTTCTCAACCGGCGCGATGAGCTACGGCTCCATCTCGCAGGAGGCCCACGAGACGCTGGCCATCGCCATGAACCGCCTCGGGGCGAAGTCGAACACCGGCGAAGGCGGCGAGGACGTCGAGCGACTCCTGGACCCGGAGCGCCGTTCCGCCATCAAGCAGGTCGCGTCGGGCCGGTTCGGCGTCACGAGCCTCTACCTGACCAACGCGGACGACATCCAGATCAAGATGGCGCAGGGAGCCAAGCCCGGTGAGGGCGGACAG
Source organism: Arthrobacter sp. NPDC092385 (assembly GCF_044755105.1). Taxonomy (NCBI): domain Bacteria; kingdom Bacillati; phylum Actinomycetota; class Actinomycetes; order Micrococcales; family Micrococcaceae; genus Arthrobacter; species Arthrobacter sp. NPDC092385. The sequence continues at coordinate 180,708 of NZ_JBIVQL010000008.1, read as the reverse complement.
CTCATGAGCCAGAAGGTGTACCCCTGGATCGCCCGCACCCGGCACTCCACCCCGGGCGTCGCCCTGATCTCGCCGCCGCCGCACCATGACATCTACTCCATCGAGGACCTCGCCCAGCTGATCTACGACCTCAAGCGGTCCAACCCCAGCGCCCGCGTCCACGTGAAGCTGGTGTCCGAGGTCGGCATCGGCACGGTCGCCGCGGGCGTCACGAAGGCCAAGGCCGACGTCGTCCTGGTGTCCGGGCACGACGGCGGAACGGGTGCAAGCCCGCTCAACTCGCTCAAGCACGCGGGCATCCCGTGGGAGCTCGGCCTCGCCGAGACCCAGCAGACGCTCATGCTCAACGGGCTGCGCGACCGCGTCGTCGTGCAGGTGGACGGCCAGCTCAAGACCGGGCGCGACGTCGTCATCGCAGCCCTGCTGGGCGGCGAGGAGTTCGGTTTCGCCACGGCGCCGCTCGTGGTCTCCGGCTGCATCATGATGCGCGTCTGCCACCTCGACACGTGCCCCGTGGGCGTCGCGACGCAGAACCCCGAGTTGCGCAGCCGGTTCACCGGCAAGCCCGAGTTCGTGGTGAACTTCTTCGAGTTCATCGCCGAGGAGGTCCGCGAGATCCTGGCGGAGCTCGGCTTCCGCACGCTCGAGGAGGCCATCGGCCACAGCGAGCTGCTCGACGCCCGCCAGGCGATCGAGCACTGGAAGGCCGACGGCCTGGACCTCGACCCGATCCTGCGCGGCAACGAGTCCGATTCGGGTGAGCCGATGCGCAACATGCTCCAGCAGAACCACGAGCTGGACCAGCACTTCGACAACAAGCTCATCGAGATGAGCGCCGACGCGCTGCAGCACCGCTCACCGGTCCGCATCTCCGTGGACATCGTCAACACCGACCGCTCGGTGGGGACCATGCTCGGCCACGAGGTCACCCGGACGTTCGGGCTGGACACCCTCGCGACCAACACCATCGACGTCACCCTCACGGGGCAGGCGGGGCAGTCGCTCGGCGCCTTCCTGCCCGCCGGGATCACTCTGCGTCTGCTCGGCGACTCGAACGACTACGTGGGCAAGGGACTGTCCGGAGGGCGGATCATCGTGCGCCCGGACCGCGCCAACGTGTTCCGCGCGGATCACAACGTCATCGCGGGCAACGTCATCGGCTACGGTGCCACGAGCGGCGAGATGTTCCTGCGCGGCCAGGTGGGGGAGCGGTTCCTCGTCCGCAACTCCGGTGCCACGGCGGTCGCCGAGGGCATCGGCGACCACGGCTGCGAGTACATGACCGGCGGCCAGGCGCTGATCCTCGGCCGCACGGGCCGGAACTTCGGTGCCGGCATGTCCGGCGGAACGGCCTACGTGCTGGACCTCGACCGTGCGCGCGTCAACAAGCAGAGCCTCGAGAACGGCGAGCTCCTGCTCGTCGGCCTCGACGCAGAGGACATCGAGATCGTGCGGCGACTGCTGATCCAGCACGTCGAGGAGACCGAGTCGAACCTCGCCGAGAGCCTGCTGGAGTCCTTCGAGGACACCGTTCAACGATTCACGAAGGTCCTGCCGCGCGATTACGCCGCGGTACTGGACGCCCGCGCCACCGCCGTCGAACAGGGCCTCGATCCTGACGGCGAAGAGGCATGGACCAAGATCCTGGAGGTAACCGGTGGCTGACCCACGCGGATTCATGAAGGTGCGCGAGCGCCAGACCCAGCCCCGCCGCCCCGTCCCGGTGCGCATCATGGACTGGAAGGAAGTGTACGAGGCGCAGGAGAAGGGCGTCCTGAAGTCGCAGGCGGGGCGCTGCATGGACTGTGGCATCCCGTTCTGCCACCAGGGCTGCCCGCTGGGCAACCTCATCCCCGAGTGGAACGACCTCACGTTCCGCGACAAGGGACGCGAGGCGATCGAGCGGCTCCACGCGACGAACAACTTCCCGGAGTTCACCGGCCGGCTCTGCCCCGCGCCGTGCGAGTCCTCGTGCGTGCTCGGCATCAACCAGCCGCCCGTCACCATCAAGCAGGTCGAGGTGTCCATCGCGGACCAGGCCTTCGCCGAGGGCTGGGTGGAACCGCACCCGCCCGAGCGCCTGACCGACCGGACCATCGCCGTCGTCGGGTCCGGACCCGCCGGCCTCGCAGCCGCGCAGCAGCTGACGCGCGCCGGGCACACCGTCGCGGTCTACGAGCGTGACGACCGCATCGGCGGGCTGCTCCGGTACGGTATCCCGGACTTCAAGATGGAGAAGATCCACCTCGAGCGCCGCCTCGACCAGATGGAGGCCGAGGGCACGCGCTTCCGCACCGGCGTCGAGGTCGGCAAGGACATCAGCTGGGGCCAGCTCAAGCGACGCTACGACGCCGTCGTCGTCGCCACGGGCGCCACGGTGCCGAGGGACCTTTCCATCCCTGGCCGCGACCTGGCGGGTGTCCACTTCGCGATGGACTACCTCGTGCAGGCCAACCGCGTGGTCGCCGGCGAGGCGATCGAGGACCAGATCCACGCCGAGGGCAAGCACGTGGTGATCCTCGGCGGTGGCGACACCGGCGCGGATTGCCTCGGCACGGCGCACCGGCAGAAGGCCGCGTCCGTGACCACGCTCGCCATCGGGCAGCAGCCGTCCACCGAGCGCCGCCCGGACCAGCCCTGGCCCACCTTCCCCACGCTCTTCGACATCGCGAGCGCACACGAGGAAGGCGGCGAGCGCCGGTACCTGGCCTCCACCGTCGAGTTCGTCGGGGACAACGGGGTGCTGCGCGGCATCAAGGTCGCGGAGACGGAGTTCGTCGACGGCCGCCGCGTGCCGAAGGCAGGCACGGAGCGCGAGATCCCCGCGGACCTCGTCTTCCTCTCCCTCGGCTTCACCGGTGCCGAGCCGGCCGGGATCACCGAGCAGGTCCAGGCGGAGTTCGACGAGCGAGGGAACGTAGCCCGCGACGGCTACTACATGACCAACACGCCGGGCGTGTTCTCGGCGGGCGACGCCGGCCGTGGCCAGTCGCTCATCGTCTGGGCCATCGCCGAGGGCCGCGCCTGCGCTGCCGCGGTGGACAAGTGGCTCATGGGCTCCACCAAGCTGCCCGCGCCCGTCGCGCCGACGGACCGCTCCATCGCCGTCCTCTGACCGGCCCCCACACCAACCCCTCGACCCAAACACGACTAGGCTAGGTTTATGAGACGCGCAAAAATCGTTGCAACATTCGGCCCCGCAATCGCCAGCTATGAGAACACCCTGGCTGTGCTCGAGGCGGGCGTCGACGTTGCCCGGATGAACATGAGCCACGGCGACTACGCCGTGCACAGCAGCACCTATGAGAACGTGCGCCGCGCGTCGGAGGAGCTCGGCAAGCCCGTCGGCATCTTCGCCGACCTGCAGGGTCCCAAGATCCGCCTCGGCCGCTTCGCCGACGGCCCCCACGCCCTCGCTCCGGGCGATGTCTTCACCATCACCGTCGAGGACATCGAGGGCACCCAGGACATCTGCTCCACCACGTTCAAGGGACTGCCCAAGGACGTCAACGCCGGCGACATGCTGCTCATCGACGACGGCAAGGTCTCCCTCCGCGCCACTGCGGTCGACGACGTGTCGGTCACCACCGAGGTCGTCGTCGGCGGCATGGTGTCGAACAACAAGGGCATCAACCTGCCCGGCGTCGCCGTCAACGTCCCCGCCCTCAGCGACAAGGACGAGGAGGACCTCCGCTGGGCCATCCAGATCGGCGTCGACATGGTCGCCCTCTCCTTCGTGCGTGATGCCGGCGACGTGAAGCGCGTGCACGAGATCATGGACGAGGAAGGCCGCCGCGTCCCCGTCATCGCGAAGATCGAAAAGCCCCAGGCCGTGGACGCCCTCGAAGAGATCATCGACGCGTTCGACGCCATCATGGTCGCCCGTGGAGACCTCGGCGTGGAACTGCCCCTGCAGGATGTCCCGATCGTGCAGAAGCGCGCCGTCGAGCTCGCCCGCCGCTGGGCCAAGCCGGTCATCGTGGCCACGCAGGTCCTCGAGTCGATGATCGACAACCCGCGTCCCACCCGCGCCGAGGCCTCGGACTGCGCCAATGCGGTCCTCGACGGCGCGGACGCCGTGATGCTCTCGGGCGAGACCAGCGTCGGCAAGTACCCGATCGAGACCGTGCGCACCATGGCGGACATCATCGAGTCCACCGAACGCCACGGGCTCGAGCGCGTTCCGCCGCTCGGCAGCAAGCCGAAGACCCGCGGCGGTGCGATCACGCGTGCCGCCGTCGAGATCTCGGACCAGCTCGACGCGAAGTACATCTGCACGTTCACGCAGTCCGGCGATTCCGCCCGGCGCCTGTCGCGGCTTCGCCCGAAGAAGCCGGTGTTCGCCTTTACCCCGGTGCAGTCGACGCTGAACGCCATGTCCCTCATCTGGGGCATCCAGCCCAAGCTCGTCGAGTTCGTGGAGCACACGGACCAGATGACGGCCCAGGTGGACCGCGTGCTCTTCGACCAGGGCCTCGTCGAGGTCGACGACCTCGTGGTCATCGCCGCCGGTTCCCCTCCCGGGCAGGCGGGTTCGACGAACTCGATCAAGGTCCACCGCGTCGGCGACATCACGGACGCCGGGCAGCTGCCCGACGGCCACACGTCCTACATCAAGGAAGACGTGGGCCCCTGGCCCGTCAAGAAGAAGTAGCCCGACCGCTTCCGGGAAACAGAAGACCCCCACCCGATCGATCGGGTGGGGGTCTTCTGCTGCGCCGTGCCGGTCGGTCACCTGCCTGCGTCGGTCGACCTGTCAGTTGACCTGGTTGATGATCGTCTCGGCGACCTCGCGCATGCTGAGGCGGCGGTCCATGGAGGTCTTCTGGATCCAGCGGAAGGCCTCCGGTTCCGTGAGGCCCATCTTCGTGGTCAGCAGGCTCTTTGCGCGCTCCACCAGCTTGCGGGTGGCGAACTGCTCCTGGAGGTCGGACACCTCGGCCTCGAGGGCCTTGATCTCCTCATAACGCGACATCGCGATCTCGATGGCCGGGATGAGGTCCGCGGGTGTGAAGGGCTTGACCACGTACGCCATCGCTCCGGCGTCGCGTGCGCGCTCGATGAGTTCCTTCTGGCTGAAGGCGGTGAGCAGGACGACGGGGGCGATGCGCGCCTTCACGATCTGCTCCGCGGCCGTGATGCCGTCCATGACGGGCATCTTCACGTCCATGAGTACGAGGTCCGGTTTGTGCTCCTCGGCGAGGGCGACGGCCTTCTCCCCGTTGTCCGCCTCCGCTACGACCTCGTAGCCTTCCCCACGCAGGATCTCGATGATGTCGAGTCGGATGAGCGTCTCGTCCTCGGCCACGATGACCCGACGTGCGGGTCCGGCAGGCGCGGATTCGGTGGGTTCAGACACTGTTGCTCCTTGATGATTTGGCGTTCCGATGGGTCGGGGGAGTGCTTGTACCCGTTCCCGGAAACAGACTATCGGCATGTAGAGTGGATTCGCGCACCGGCCGAGGAGGAAGTCAGCCTTCTCACGTCACGCCGGGGCTGGAACGGCCCGAATGGCGGAATTGGCAGACGCGCTGCACTCAAAATGCAGTATCGAGAGGTGTGTGGGTTCGAGTCCCACTTCGGGCACCAGGACGTTCCCGGCCGGCGGCGGGGAGCAGCGTTACTCGGCTGCCGGCCGCTTCCGCTGCAGTTTCGTGGCTGACCGTCGTTCCTTGGCAGCCACTCGCCGGCGGACCGAGCCCCGGGTCGGCCGGGTCGCCCTGCGCGCGGCCGGTTCGGGCGCGAGGCCCTCGGCCACGAGCTCGGCGAGCTTGGCCAGGGCGATCTCCCGATTGCGCAGCTGGGAGCGTCGTTCCGAGGCCGTCACGGTGATCACCCCGGAGACGAGACGGGGTCCGAGACGCGTCAGCAGCATCAGACGCTGGCTGTCCGAGAGCGCCGCCGAGCGTGCGACATCCCAGAAGAGTTCCACGCGGCTGTCCGAGGTGTTGACGTGCTGGCCGCCCGGCCCGGACGAACGCGAGAACCGCCAGCCCAGTTCCGACGCGGGAATCGTGAGCGCGGGCGTCACCTCCAGATCCATGCACCAAGCCTTGCACGACACCGGGGCAAGGAGAGATCCAGCGGAGTTGCCGGGGGTACATTGAGCCCATGGCAAGCGAAGCGATGATCCTCGATGTCGACGGCCCGGACGGCACGCGGGCGGTCCGCCTGTCGAGCCCGTCCCGCGTGCTCTGGCCCCAGATGGGCCTGACGAAGCTCGACCTCGCGCGGTACCTCGTCGCCGTCGCGCCGGCGTTCCTCCGCGCGAACGGCGGCCGCCCCCTCTCACTCCAGCGCTTCGGCGGAGACGTGGACGGCGAGTACTTCTTCAGCAAGAATCCGCCCAAGGGCGCTCCCGATTATGTCCGCAGTGTGACGGTGGTCTACCCCAGTGGCCGCTCGCACCCCCAGCTGGTCCTCGACGAGCCGGCCTCGGCCGTCTGGGCAGTGCAGATGAACACGGTCGTCTTCCATCCGTGGGCCTCGCGCGCCGAAGACCCCGACCTCCCCGACGAGCTGCGGATCGACCTCGACCCGCAGCCCGGTACGACCTTCGCCGACGTCGTTGCCGCCGCTCACGAACTCCGCGCCCTCCTGCAGGAAGCAGGCCTGACCTGCTTCGTGAAGACCTCGGGCAACCGCGGCCTCCATGTCTTCTCGCCCATCGAGCCGCTGCACGAGTTCCTCGAGGTGCGCCGTGCGGTCATCGCCGCTGCCCGGGAGCTCGAGCGGCGCATGCCGGATCGCGTGACGACGGCGTGGTGGAAGGAGGAGCGAGGCGCGCGCATTTTCGTGGACTACAACCAGGCGAACCGGGACCGGACCATGGCCGGCGCCTACAGCCCGAGGGCGTTGCCGCACGCCCCGGTGTCCTGCCCTGTCTCCTGGGAGGAGCTGACGGGCCTCGACCCGGCCTCCTTCACCCTGACCACGGTGCCCGAAAGGCTGCGGACCCAGGGCGACCCGTGGGAGGACCTGCATGCGGAGCCCGGCACGATCGACGTGCTGCGCGGGTGGTGGGACCGCGACGTCGAGAACGGGCTCGGCGAGCTGCCCTTTCCCCCCGACTTCCCGAAGATGCCCGGCGAACCCATGAGGGTGCAGCCGAGCCGTGCACGTACCCGCGACTGATCCGCCCTGTCAACGGCCGTCCCGGCACCTGCACCGCCTGCCCGCGCACGTGCAGCCGCTGGTAGAACGGAAGAGAACGTTGCCGCGCCCCGCGTCGAGCCGGGCCTGATTCCGTGCCGCACCACCCGTCGGCACTGGGAGACCCATGAAGAAGACCGTGCTGTCATCGACCCTCCTCCTGCTCCTCCTGGCGGGATGCGGCGGCAACCCCGCGACCGATGCCGAGCCTCCCGGCCCCACGCCGGATCCCGCACAGACCCAGAGCGACGTTGCTGCCGCGCCGTCGGACGCGCCGTCGGTCGAGGGACTCGCAGATGCCAACAGCGGCAGCTTCGCGTTCCTGATCGACCAGGCGAAGGGCGACATCATCCTGCCCGCGGAGGCTCCTGAGGACGTCGAGGGGCTGCGCACCCAGCTGGGCGAGGATGCGGTGACCTACGCCCTCGTAACGGTGCAGAACCCCGAAGGAGGGATTCCCCTCGACCTGGAGACCATCACCGTCTCCACACCGGAGGGCCAGGACCTGGAGTTGCGCCCAGCAGCGACGGTGATCGAGGAGTGGGGTGCGGCATCGAACGGTGGCGAATCCTCGCCGGAGGTCGTCGGACTCGTCGAGCAGTACAGCGGGGGAGCGGTGCCCGGGGACACGACCGAGCTCCTGATGATCGGAACGTTCCCCGAGGTGCCGGAGACGGTGCGACAGGTGATGGTCCAGCCGACCGGTGGCGAGCCCGTGGAGGCCACCGTTCGGCCGGAGTCGTAGGCTCCGGCGCCCCGGGTAGCCGGGGCCGCGGAGTAAACTCACGGTATGCCGAGCAAGGAGAACCCCCGCACCGCCGTGGTCATCGAAGATGACGACGACGTGCGCGACCTGCTGCACACCGTGCTGACCGGGTCGGGTTTCCGCGTGCACACGGCGCCCGCGGGCCTCGCGGGAGTGGAGATGGTGCGCCGCCTGATGCCGGACGTCGTCACGCTCGACGTCGGACTGCCCGATATCGACGGTTTCGAGGTGGCGGAGAGGATTCGCCGCTTCTCCACCACCTTCATCGTGATGCTGACGGCGCGCACGGACGCGTCCGATGAGAAGAGGGGATTCGACGCCGGCGCCAACCGCTACCTGCGTAAGCCCTTCCGGCCAGCCGAGCTGCGCCGCCACCTGCAGGAGGGCACGGCGGCGACGACCGACGCCTGATTGCTCACCGCCGAGCAAGCGATGCCTGATCGCCTACTGACGAGCAAGCGATGCCTGATCGCCTACCGCCGAGTGACGCCTGATCGCTCACCGCCGAGCAACCACCGTCAGTGGGATCGTGCGCCCGCAGTGCTCACCAGTAGCGGTTCGTTCAGGGCATCCGAGGCCAGCCCTGTCACCAGGGCGTAGACGCCCTTGTGCAGGTAGTCGACGGTCTTCTCGCCGGCCGGCCACAGGGACGGGGCGGCTCCGGCGCCGGTGGCGTTCTCCAGGGTCTGGTCGAAGGCGAGGCGGATGACCGTGTGGGCGGCCGTGGCGGAGCCACCCCGGATACCCGTCACGGACCAGATACCCCGCAGGGCACCGAGGGTTGCTCCGGTCAGCCAGTGCATTGCATGGTTCCACGCGGGGTAGTGCGCCGAATTGCTCGTGGGCCGGCCGCACAGCAGCCGGAGTGTCCGCGCGGGGATGTGCGAGTCGGGGCGGTGCGTCAGGCGCTGCTCCACGAGCTCGCCGACGGTCATCGCGGCCGTACCCAGCAGGCCGGCCGCCACGCCCCGCAGCGCGGCCCGTGCCAGGACGGACCGGCGTCCCGTCACTAGTTGTCCTCCCCGCGCGCGTCATCGTCGAGATCGGTGTCGATCCCGTTGTTGTCGTCGTAGTTGCCGGTGTCTGTCCCGGAATTGTCGCTGTCCTTGTTGCCGAGGTCGCAACCGCCGAGGAAGAGTGCACTCGCGGCGAGGAAGGCGGCGATGGACTTGAGTTTCTTGTCGGCCATGGGAGGCTCCATCCTTCGGGTGCCGGTCAAGGACGACGGTCCCGCCGTCCTTGATCCACGGTAGGCAGGGCGCAGGAGAGCAGGCAACCAGCGGCGCTCCGTTTGGCCGGCTTGCAATCCGGGTTGCCGTTCCTATCGGGGCAGGACACCGCAGCGCTGCAGGAGCCGGTCCAGGCGATGGCGGGGCTGTTCGTCGAACCGTGCGCCCGTGCCCGGTCTCAGGTGCGGGAGTCGCGAATCAGGTTGGTGATGCGTGCGGTCGACAGACGCCGTCCCTGTTCGTCCGTCATGACCACTTCATGCGTGGTCAGGGTCCGGCCGAGGTGGATGGCGGTCGCGGTGCCGGTCACCAGTCCGGAGTCCGCGCTGCGGTGGTGCGTCGCACCCACTTCGATGCCGACGGCCTGCCGTCCCGGCCCTGCATGAAGCCCGGCCGCGAAGGACCCGAGGGTCTCGGCGAGCACCACGTGCGCTCCGCCGTGCAGGATGCCCGCCACTTGCTGGTTGCCCTCGACCGGCATGGTCGCGACCATGCGCTCCGCACTCATCTCCTGGAACACGATGCCCATCTTGACCGTCAGTGCGCCCACGCCGTACCGGCCCAGCCAGCCGTGCATCTCCGCGGGAACGCCGGCGGCGACGAGTTCCGCGAGCCGCTCCTCGGAGGGTTCCTGGACGGCGTCGGGCTGGGTGCGGTTGTCTGTCATGGCAACTAGGCTGGCACCTGTGAGTGAAACAACCAAACCTGCTGCAACCCTGACCATGGCGCCGCCCGCCGAGAGCACCGCCGACGGCACCGCCGAGGGCGCCGAGGCCCCCGCCGGGGGACAGGCACCGGCCCGCCGCAGTGACGGCTCACGCAACAGGCTCCTCGTCATCGACGGGCATTCGATGGCCTTCCGGGCCTTCTACGCGCTGCCCCCCGAGAACTTCTCCACCGATACCGGCCAGCACACCAACGCGGTCTACGGCTTCACCGCGATGCTCATCAACCTCATCAAGGACCAGAAGCCGAGCCACGTCGCGGTGGCCTTCGACCTCGACACCCCCACCTTCCGCTCCGAGGAGTACACGGAGTACAAGGGCGGCCGTTCCAAGACACCCGAGGAGTTCCACGGCCAGGTGGACCTGATCATCAAGGTCATGGAGGCCATGCGCATCCCCACCATCTCGCTGGACGGCTACGAGGCGGACGACATCCTGGCCACGCTCGCGTACCAGGCGGCGGCGTCGGACTGGGACGTGCAGGTGGTCAGTGGCGACCGCGACGCCTTCCAGCTCGTGAACGATCGCGTGACCGTGCTGTATCCGAAGCAGGGCGTGACCAACATCCCGCAGATGGATGCGCAGGCCATCGAGGAGAAGTACTTCGTCCCGCCACACCAGTACTCGGACCTCGCGGCGCTCGTCGGCGAGAGTGCCGACAACCTGCCGGGCGTCCCGGGCGTAGGCCCGAAGACGGCGGCGAAGTGGATCAAGCAGTACGGCGGCCTCGAGGGCATCCTGGAGAACCTCGACAAGATCGGCGGCAAGGTCGGTGACTCCCTTCGGGCCCACATCGAGGACGTGAAGCGGAACCGTCGGCTGAATCGCCTCCTCACCGATCTGGACCTCCCGGTGGACCTCGACGCGATGGTCTCCCAGCACCCGGACCGCCCGGCCGTCGAGGACCTCTTCGACTCGCTGCAGTTCAACACTCTGCGCAAGCGACTGTTCGATCTCTTCGGCGAGGAGGAGACCGAGGACGAGGGCGATGAGCAGAGTGCACCGTCGCACGTCGTGCTCGAGGACGCGGCCGCGCTCACGCGGTGGTTCAGGGCGACGAACCAGGCGCAGGCGTCGGTGGCCCTGGCTACCGAGACGACGGCGGGAGCCACCGATGTCGTCGGGATCGCCGTCGTCACCAGCCTCCACGCGGCGTTCATCGAGCTCGAGCCCCTCGACGCGGAGGCCGAGAAGGTCCTCGGGGACTGGCTGGCGGATACCGACGCGCCGAAGATCGTCCACGACTTCAAGGCGGTGTTCAAACTCCTGTCCGCCCGGGGCTTCCTGCTGGCCGGCGAGATCGATGACACCGCCATCTCGGGCTACCTCATCCAGCCCGACCGCCGCAGCTATGACCTCGCCGACCTCGCCCAGTACCACCTGCGCCTGTCCATCACGGCGTCCGCCAATGATTCGTCCGGGCAGCAGGCACTCGACCTCGGCGGCAACGATGTGGCATCGCCCGCCGTCGTGGCGGCCTACGCGGCACTGCGCCTCAGCGAGCACTTCGCCGGCCAGCTCGTGGAGCGGGGCGCCAACCAGTTGCTCGGGGGGCTGGAACTGCCGCTCGCCGAAGTGCTCGCCCGCATGGAGCTCACGGGCGTGGCCGTCTCGGTGGACGGCCTGGACAGGCTCCTCGACGACTTCTCGAAGACGATCAGCACGGCCGGGTCCGAGGCGTACCGGATCATCGGCAAGGAGATCAACCTCGGCTCGCCCAAGCAGTTGCAGACCGTGCTGTTCGACGAACTCGAACTGCCGAAGACGAAGAAGATCAAGACGGGCTATTCCACCGACGCGGATGCGCTCACCGACCTCATCACCAAGACCGGACACCCCTTCCTCGAGCAACTCCTCGCATACCGCGATGCCACCAAGCTGCGCCAGACCGTCGAGGGGCTCCGGAAGGCCGTCGGCGACGACGGACGCATCCACACGACGTACCTGCAGACGGTCGCCGCGACCGGCCGCCTGTCCTCGACGAACCCGAACCTGCAGAACATCCCCGTCCGCTCGGACGAGGGCAGGCGCATCCGCGAGGTGTTCGTCGTCGGACAGGGCCGGAACGGCGAGAAGTACGAGAGCTTGATGACCGCCGACTACTCCCAGATCGAGATGCGCATCATGGCGCACCTGTCCGGCGACGAAGGGCTCATCTCGGCGTTCCAGGAGGGCGAGGACCTCCACCGCTTCGTCGGCTCGCACATCTTCGGTGTCGCGCCGGAAGAAGTCACGAACGCGATGCGCTCGAAGGTCAAGGCGATGTCCTACGGGCTGGTCTACGGCCTCAGCTCGTTCGGGCTCTCGAAGCAGCTCAACATCTCGGTCGATGAGGCACGCACCCTCATGCGCGACTATTTCGAGCGTTTCGGGGCCGTCCGCGACTACCTGCGCGGGATCGTGGAGCAAGCCCGGAAAGACGGCTTCACCTCGACCATCGAGGGGCGACGGCGCTACCTGCCGGACCTCTCCAGCGACAACCGGCAGCTGCGGGAGATGGCCGAGCGGGCTGCCCTCAACGCACCGATCCAGGGCTCGGCTGCGGACATCATCAAGAAGGCGATGCTCGGCGTCGACGATGCGCTCACGCGTCGCGGACTGGCATCGCGCATGCTGCTGCAGGTTCACGACGAACTGGTCCTCGAAGTGGCCGAGGGCGAATCCGACGAGGTCGAGGCCCTGGTCCGGGAGCAGATGGGCAGTGCGGCCGATCTCTCGGTGCCGCTTGATGTCTCGGTCGGTACGGGAGCCAGCTGGCACGACGCCGCCCACTAAGGGTGCCGCCGTTGTGCGGAGTGTGTTCCGGTGAAGGTTGGTGTCGGTGGTCGGGGCCGGTTGTGGGGTGCTTCGTTGTGGGCTGGTTGGTCGTGGGGTGGTTGGTTGTGGGGTAGTTGGTTGTGGATGGTTCGTCCGGTCTGCCAGTAGGTGTTGGTTCGGGTGGTGCCGGCCCGGCCGGGGTGTCCGGGTGCGTGGAACCAGGGGATGCCTTGTCGGGGTTCGACGGTCCAGGTGCCCTGGTGGATGAGGTGGTGGTGTCGTGAGCACAGCAGGACGCCGTTGCCGATGCTGGTCGAGCCGCCCCGGGACCAGGGGTCCGTGTGGTGGGCTTCGCACCAGCTGGCCGGGATGGAGCAGTCCGGGAAGGCACACCCCTTGTCCCTGGCTACCAGTGCCCGGCGCAGGTGCGCCGGGAAGAGGCGTTGGGCGCGTCCGACGTCGAGGACCTGCCCGGCACCGCCCAGGACCACCGGGATGATGTCCGCGTCGCAGGCCAGTTTCCGGATGGTCCTGGCGCTGGGTTGTTCGGAGAAGACGGCGTGTCCTGGCCGGTGGGTGTCCCCGGCGAGGTCCTTGTAGTCGATCGTCACCATCACCTGGGGTCGGTGGCCGCCGGTGGCGGGAAGAGCCGCCGAGGACAGGGCGATCCGGCAGGCCGCGACGAGTCCCTCGAGCAGCGCCTGCGCCCTCGTGGCCCCGCCCGAACCGCTCAGAAGACCCGCACCCACACCCGGACCCGCGCCGGATGCTGATGCTGATGCTGATGCTGATGCTGATGCTGATTCTGATTCTTCGACTGTCGCTGGTCCCGTCCGGGCAGCACCGGTGGCGCCGGGGCTTGTGGCAGCGTTGGGCGCACCGGTGGCGCCGGTCTGGTTGGGGGTGGCGCCGGTTTGGTTGGGGTTGACGCGGGGGTTGGCGGTGGTGTTCATGACGGTGGCGAGGTGTTCGAACTGTTCGTCGGTCGCGCCGATCTCCAGGACGTGCAGTCCGTGGCGGCGGCCCTTGAGGAAGACTCCCTGCCGTGCGCGGAGCACGGTGTCCGTGGGTTCCTGCCCGTCCTGATCGAGCACTGCTTCCCAGCGGTGCGCCAGGACCCGCAGGATGTCCTCGTCGGACTCCACGGCCTGCCGGGTGAGGTGGCCCTCCATCGATTCGGCCTGCTCCGGGGTCGCGAAGGAATGCACCCGCTGCAGGGCCTGGGAGATGATCGTCGCGGCCCGACCGCTGACCAGGCACGCCTCCATGGCCGCCCCCAGGGTCCCGAGCCGGGCAGGGATGACGGCGCCGGTCGGGGACATCCCGGGGAGCAGCACCTCGGCAAGACCCAGCCGCCGTCTGGCCTCGGTACGACTGATACCCAGGGTCGCGCGCAGAAAGTCCGCGCAATCCCTGGCCCCACCCCCTGCCCGCCCAGCCACCACCGCCCCAGCCACCGCCGACCCAGCCACCGGGGACCCGTCCGACGCCGACCCCCCAGGACCCGGGGACATAGCACCGGTGCCCGAAGAAACGTCCGAGGGAACGTCGTCCGAGGACGCGGTGGCACGGGATGCATGATCTTCGGCCGCCAGGTCGTGTTCCTGGGCCAGGCGGGCGGCCAGGACCTGCAGACGGTCCACGATCCGGGAGGCCCGCTCGACCTCAACGATGACCTGCACCGCTTCCTGCCTCGACAGCACCCGGTGGTGGCCGCCCACGTCCCGGGCACACTCGGCCAGGGCAGCGCACGCCGCGTCCACCGCACGGGGTGCCGGTGCGAAGCGCTCGATCGGGGCGATGGCCATACCCCGATTTTATCGAACACGTGTACTAACCACGAGGGAGACAGGGCATTGTGGAGGACAAGACGACCCCCGTCGTCCACATACGAACCCGGCAGGAAACCACCCGAAGCGCCGGCGTCGCGCCCCTCCGGCGGCCGCGCCCTGATGGCGACCCTGGTCCCCGCCGGACAGCCCCGGCTAGTGTGGTGAGGTGAGCGACAACACCGCACCGGACCTGCACACCGAGATCTTCACCCCTGGCGTCGACGAGGACGCCACGGCGGACGGCCGCTTCACGAAGTGGCTCGATGCCGAGGGCATCGGATTCCACGAGGGGACGTTCGATCCCGAGGACATCCCGAAGTTCCTCGAGGCGTACCAGACGGACCAGCGCGTCCTGTGGGGCGTCCACGACCGCGCCCAGCCCGCCGAAGCCCTCGGCGCAGACCACCCGGTGGCCACCTACGGCACCATGGTGCATCCGCTCAACGTCGGGGCCGGGCAGATCGACGCCCACCAGATCACGGCGGTCACCGTACGGTCGAGCCACCGGCGCAACGGCATCCTGCGCTCCATGATGACGAGGGATCTCGCCGAGGCCGCGGCACGAGGGCTTCCGCTGGCCATCCTGACTGCGTCGGAGGCCACGATCTACGGGCGCTTCGGGTTCGGCTGCGCCACGTTCACGCAGGCCATCGAGGTGGATGTCAGGGAGCGGTTCGAGGTGACGGCACCGAGAACGGGAACCACGACCCTCGTCGCCCGGGAGCACGCCGTGCGCCTCGCCCAGGAGATCTTCGCCGGTTTCCACGCCGTGACCTTCGGCTCGGTCGACCGGCAGTACGCCTACCCGCGCCGCGCTTCGGGCGAGTGGGGCAGGGAACGCCCTGTCGAGGACCGCGGAGTGCGGATGGCGGTGCACTACGACGCCGCAGGAACACCGGCGGGGTATGTGTCCTACCGCTTCGCGGGCTGGGAGACCACGCCCTACACCATGAAGATCGTGGACCTCGTGGCGACCACACCCTCTGCCTACCTCGAACTCTGGCGCTACCTCGGATCGCTCGACCTCGTGCAGGTGGTCACCTGGGACGAGGCGCGGCGGGACGATGCACTGCCCTGGTCGCTCCGCGACCGGCGCTGCTACAGCGTCAAGGGCACCGACGACGTCCTCTGGGTCCGCCTGCTCGACGTGCCGGCCGCGCTCCGTCGACGGTCCTACCGGGGCAGCGGGAGCATCGTCCTGGAAGTGCTGGACACCCTCGGGATCGCAGGCGGCTCCTACGCCCTGACCGTCGTCGACGGCGTGGCGCAGGTCGAGCACGTGGACGCTGCGGCCGCACCGGACGTGACGCTCACCGTGAACTCGCTCGGGTCGCTCTACCTCGGGGGAGTCCAGGCTTCCACGCTCGCCGCGGCCGGTGGACTGACGGCCCACGCGGACGACGCCGTCGAGCTGCTCGACACGCTGTTCGGGCTCCCGCGGGAACCGTACTGCATCACGCATTTCTGAGCGCCACGGACCATGTTACGAGGGGACCACCTGCTTTGACGGTGTTGGACCCCGGGGCTAGACTAGACAGGCGCGTAGTGCGCTTTGGGGGGTTCCGGTGCAGACCGGCGGCCCCCAGGGTGCGGTACCACTCCTGAATCTTCCGAGGTTCTTTCCATTTCGTCCACATCCGGACATCGGAAACCGCTCCCGGCCCAGCTGGAATCGCGGTGTCCGTCATGACCGGAGCAAGTAATCATCCACAACGGAGCCCCAACTACATGACCATCACCACCACCGAGAAGCAAGGTGCCCCCGTCGTCGCCATCAACGACATCGGCACCGCTGAGGACTTCCTCGCAGCGATCGACGCCACCATCAAGTACTTCAACGACGGAGATCTCGTCGAGGGTACGGTCGTCAAGGTCGACCGCGACGAGGTCCTGCTCGACATCGGTTACAAGACCGAGGGTGTCATTCCTTCCCGCGAGCTTTCCATCAAGCACGACGTCGATCCCGGAGACGTCGTCTCCGTGGGCGATCAGGTCGAGGCTCTGGTTCTCACCAAGGAAGACAAAGAAGGCCGACTGATCCTCTCCAAGAAGCGTGCTCAGTACGAGCGCGCCTGGGGCGACATCGAGAAGGTCAAGGAAGAAGACGGCGTCGTCACCGGTACCGTCATCGAGGTCGTCAAGGGTGGCCTCATCCTGGACATCGGCCTGCGCGGGTTCCTGCCTGCGTCCCTCGTCGAGATGCGTCGCGTCCGCGACCTGGCTCCGTACATCGGCCAGCAGATCGAAGCGAAGATCATCGAGCTCGACAAGAACCGCAACAACGTCGTGCTGTCGCGTCGTGCGTGGCTCGAGCAGACCCAGTCCGAGGTGCGCTCCACGTTCCTCAACAAGCTCGAGAAGGGCCAGGTCCGTCCGGGCGTCGTCTCCTCGATCGTCAACTTCGGTGCGTTCGTGGACCTCGGCGGCGTCGACGGCCTCGTGCACGTCTCGGAGCTCTCCTGGAAGCACATCGACCACCCCTCCGAGGTCGTCGAGGTCGGACAGGAAGTCACCGTGGAGGTCCTCGAGGTCGATCTCGACCGCGAGCGTGTCTCCCTGTCGCTGAAGGCCACCCAGGAAGATCCCTGGCAGACCTTCGCCCGTACGCACGCCCTGGGCCAGGTTGTCCCCGGCAAGGTCACGAAGCTCGTTCCCTTCGGCGCGTTCGTCCGCGTCGAGGACGGCATCGAAGGCCTCGTGCACATCTCGGAGCTCGCTGTCCGCCACGTGGAACTGGCCGAGCAGGTCGTCTCCGTGGGTGACGAGCTCTTCGTCAAGGTCATCGACATCGACCTCGAGCGCCGTCGCATCTCCCTCAGCCTCAAGCAGGCCAACGAGGGCGTCGACGCCGACAGCACCGAGTTCGATCCGGCTCTGTACGGTATGGCTGCCGAGTACGACGAAGAGGGCAACTACAAGTACCCCGAGGGCTTCGACCCCGAGTCGAACGAATGGCTCGAGGGCTACGAGACGCAGCGCGCTGCGTGGGAGGCCCAGTACGCGGAGGCCCAGTCCCGCTGGGAGTCCCACAAGAAGCAGGTCGTGCAGCACGCGTCCGACGACGCCGCGGCAGCGAACGAGCCCGTCGAGTCGAACTCCACGAGCTACTCCTCGGAGCCCGTCGCCGCCGATACCGGATCCGGCACGCTTGCCTCCGATGAGGCACTCGCAGCACTCCGGGAGAAGCTGACCGGAGCGTAAGCTACCGCGTCCCAGCTGAACCGCAGAAGGCCCCCGTCCACCGGACGGGGGCCTTCTTGTTCGATCCGCGAAGGATCCGATCGGAGACGGATCTGATCGAAGACGGAGCGCCGGCAGGGCGGCGCTCTTCGACTCGGATCGGCGCTGCGCCTACCGCCGCGTGGACCGCGTGACGGTGAAGCGGGGGGAGCGATCGAGCTGCACCGTCGGCCCGATGGTCCGTTCGAGCACCGACCGGTAGCGGAGGTGGCTGTTCCAGACCGTCCAGAGCTCCCCGCCGGGCTCGAGGACGCGCGCGCAGGCGTCGAACAGCCGGTGGGCGATACCGGCGTGGACGGTGCTGCCCATGTGGAACGGCGGATTGAGGACGATCACGCCGGCCGAGCGATCGGGAAGGCCCGACAGGGCGTCGTCCCTGCCCACCCTGATCCGGTCCGCGACGCCGTTCGCGTGTGCCGTCGCGGCCGTGGAGGCGACGGCCGACGCGGACTGGTCGGTCGCGTACACCCTCCGCCGCGGATCGCTGAGCGTGAGGTACGCGGAGATCGTGCCGTTGCCGCACCCCAGGTCGATGATTTCGCGTCCCCCGTCGGAACGCGCCTCAGCCATCCCCCGGAGGTGGGGGAGCAGCATCCGCGTTCCGGGATCCAGGGAAGTGCCGCCGAAGGTGGCACCGTAGGCGCGCAGTTCGAGCGGTCGGTCGAGCCCGACGTCGTACCTGGCGCTCCGCGGGAAGGCAGGGACGGTGCCCATGCGCGGATTGCCCGCGATGAGCACGCGTGACTTCTGCCGGGCAAGGCCCGCGGTGACGTCGGCGAAGTAGCGTCCGAGCACCTCGTTCATCGACAGGGACATGTGCTTGACCCTGCCCGCGGCCAGCACCCGGACGTCCGGCCGCCCGTACGAGGCGATGGTCCAGGCGATCTCGTCGAGTTCGTCGAGGGATCGGGGTAGTCGCAGCAGGACGGTGGTGACGCCGTCGAGCAGGTTGGGATCGAGGGGGACGGACCGGTAGGCGCCGTCGAGCCCCTGCTCGGCGGCATTCGCGGCGAGTGCCTGCTCGTGGACGAGACCATCCTGGAAGGCGCGGATGTCCTGCCGGCCCGAGAGGTGTGCGGCGCCGAGCGTGAGCGCGCCGTAGGAGTCGTTGACGGTCGCGACGGCGCCGGCAGAACGGAGACGCTCCGCTGCCGTATCGAGGAGCAGCCGGTCGGCAGCATCCACGGCGACCAGTTCCGGTGCCTCGACGTCGGGACGGCGGCGCAGGAGGTCGAGGGAGAACGGGCTCATCCCATCCATCCTAGGTGGCGCTGCGGTTCGACGGCGGTCAGGGAGGGGTGATGCCGGAGCCGGATTCGTTGCCGTCCGGGTCGGTGTCCGCGCCCGGCCCGCGGTCGAAGAGCCAGTCGAGTGCGGTTGTATCCGGACTGCCCGCCGCTTCCCGGGGCATCACCGCTTTCTCCGGCTCCTCGTCCTCCCCGGCGGGATCCGTGCTGTAGGGGGCCCGCGGAGGCGGAGGCAGCCGGTCGATCAGCTCGTTCGCAGCGTGCGCCAGGAGGTCGCGCTGGAGCGGTGGGAGCGTGAAGGACCCGTGGAGGTACGCTTCGACTTCGTACTCGCCCGCATCGCCGCCCAGGCCGAAGTAGTGCAGCCACAATTCACTGGCATCGATCTGGGCATGGCGGATCGCCCGAAGGAGGTTGACCCGCTGATATTCGTGATCTGGACGGTTCTCCACGGGCAACGCCTTAGTGCGAGCTACCGGCAGTGCCGTCGAGGACGGAGTGGGCGATGAGCCGCAGGTCGGTCTTGGTGGCGGACGCCTCCGACAGCATCCGCCGCATCGCCTGCTCGCCGTCCAGCCCGTGCCGCTCCATGAGGATTCCCCGTGCGGTGTGGATGAGGTCGCGGGTTCCGAGTGCTTCCTGCAGGGCGCGGGTCGCCGCCGCGGGCGCACTGTCCGGCTGCGCGCTGCCCAGAAGTGTCGCCGCCGGAGAGGCGAGGAGGGCAAGCTGCTTCCTGTCCTGCCCGGAGAAGGCGGAGGGAAGCGGCGAGTAGACCTTCAGGGCACCGATGCTCCTGCCGTTGTGGACCAGCGCGGTGCTGAGGGTCGAGCGCAACGGGAGGCCCGCGACGGCCTTCTGCCACAGGGGCCAGCGGTCGTCCGTCCGGACGTCGTCGACCTGCACGCTCGACTCGGCTGCCCAGGCCGTCAGGCACGGGCCCTGGCCCAGCTCGTACTGCAGCGCATCCGCGGTGGCGACGACGTCGTCGGTGTAGCCGGTGCTCCGCTTGCGTCCCTGTTCGTCGATGAGGGAGACACCCGCTCCGAGCGAGCCCGGGATCGATTTCTTCACGGCCTCCGCCAAATCCTCGACTGCGCGCCCGGCCGTCATCTCCGTCAGCAGGAGGCCCTTGAGTCTGGCGAAGACGAAAGTCAATTCTTCCATCGGTGAAGTCACAGTTCCAGCCTCGGCAACAGGGTCGTTTCGATCGCGTACGAAGTATCAGGATACACACGGCGTTCCGCCCCCTGCTGGCCCTGTCGCACTGCCGCCAGAGGGTGTAGGGGAGCCGCGGCGGCCGCCGCTGTCACGGCTCGGCGCTGCCCAAGACCTGCTTGCCCGCGAGTGTACGACGTGCCTAGGGTGGAATTACTAAGCACGCTTCCCAATGAGCCAAGGAGTTGACGTGACCGGATCATCAGGCCATGACGCACTGCCGTTGCCCGACTACGACCACATTCCGCTGGGCACGCTGCCCACGCGCATCACAGGCCTCGACGAGGGTGGCCTGCGGGCGCTCCTCGACTACGAGGAAGCGCACGGCGACCGCCTTCCGGTGAAGCTCGTCCTGCAGCAGCGGCTGGAGGCGGTCCAGGGCGGCGCCGAACTCTCCGAAGGCGCAGGCACCTCGATGCCCGAGGTGAGCAGCACCGCGGGAGGTTCACCCGTGAGCCCCGCGACGTCGGGTCCGCCGATCAACCCGCCGTCCCAGGGCGACCCCACCAACCCCGCCCAGCCGCGCTAGCCCTTCGAAGGCGGTCGCCTCATCAGGGCGGCTGCAGCCGTGCCGTCCGCATCACCTACGCGGACGGCACGGCTTCGAGCAGTTCATTCTCCTCGACGAGTTCGATGGACAGCGTCTTGTAGCCGACCGCATCGAACAGCACGGTGATGATGCCCTCCTCGTAGCCCATGACGGTCCCTCGGCCCCATTGCGGATGCTCCACCTCGCTGTCGACGTCGAAGGGAAGGTCGCCGGCGTCGGCGACCGTCACCCCGGCCGGTTCCGGAGCGCCGGTCGTGGATCCCTCGCGTGCACAGTTGTCGCAGTTCCCGCAGGGCTCCTGCAGCTCCTCCCCGAAGTACGAGAGCAGGAACTGCCGCCGGCAGCCCTTCGTCTCGGCGTAGCGCCGGGCCATCTCGATGCGCGACTCGTCGATCCGCTCCCGGTTCTCCGCCTGTTCCACGGCCTTGGCGACGGCCTCGTCGGCGGACATCTTCCTGGCCCGATAGCCCTTCACTCCATCCCCGACGGCCCCTGATGCCTCGAGGAGGTTGAGCAGGCCGGTCAGCCTCCGTGGCGGGAGGCCCGAGAGCTCCTTGAGCTTCTTGGCCTTGACCGGCTTGGCCTGGGCGGCGATGAGCAGGAACAGATTCCGCAGCCGCGCGCGATCGGCGGATTTCGCGGCGAAGAACCGGCGCAGGGACAGATCCTCGGGCCGGTAGTGCAGGATCGCCCGGGACGCAAGCCCGTCGCGTCCGCCCCGGCCGATCTCCTGGTAATAGCTGTCGAGCGAATCGGAGATGTCCGCGTGGACGACGAAGCGCACGTCCGGCTTGTCGATACCCATGCCGAAGGCGGTCGTGGCGACGACGACGTCGATGGTCCCGGCGAGGAAGCCCTCGTGCACGGCCTCGCGCTCCTTCTTCCGGCGTCCGGCATGGTAGGCGTCTGCTCTCATGCCGTGTTCCTGCAGTTCGGCTGCAAGCGCGTCGGCGGACTTCTTCGTCGCGACGTACACGAGGCCCGGCCCGGAGAGCCCGAGGACCTGGTCACGGACTGCCCGCTCCTTCTCGGCTCCCTCCACGTGGTGGACGACGTCCAGGGAGAGGTTCGGGCGGTCGAAACCTCCGACGATCACCATCGGCTCCGCCAGGTGGAGTCTTTCGACGATCTCCTTCTGCACGGGGTGCGACGCTGTGGCCGTGAGCGCGACGACAGGGACCTTCAGGTCCCTGAGGAGGTGGCCCAGCTGCAGGTAGTCGGGCCGGAAATCGTGGCCCCAGGAGGAGACGCAGTGCGCCTCGTCGACCACGACGAGCGAGACGTCGAGCGAGCGGAGGCGGGCGGCGACCTCGTCGCGGGCGATCTGCTCGGGAGCAAGGAAGAGGAACTTGGCGCGCGTGGATTCGTCGCCGTCGTCCGCGGCGTCCCAGGCGGCGTCGAGTTCGCTCTTCTTCATGCTGGAGTTGATCACGTGGGCGCGGGTGGCGCCCGCGCTCTCATTGATGGACTCCGCCTGGTCGTGCTGGAGGGCGATCAGGGGTGAGATGACGACGGCGACGCCGGGCAGGGCCATGGCGGGCACCTGGTAGATGGCCGACTTGCCGGAGCCGGTCGGCATGACGCAGAGGATGCTGTGGCCCTCCAGTACAGCCTTCATCGCCCTCTTCTGGTCGGCGCGCAGATCCTCCCAGCCGAAGGTGGAAGCGGCGGTGTCCTGAAGATCCTGCAGAGTGATGGTCACGGTTCTCCTCCACGAAAGGTAAGTACACTTAGCGTATTGAGGGGCGCCGACATTTCTCAGGGCCACCCGGTGCGGATCCGGTTCCTTGACAGCCCCGGGCGGGGTCCGGGCTAGGGTTGGTCCATGCTGCGCATCGGACTGACAGGAGGCATCGCCGCCGGGAAATCCGCCGTGTCACGTCAGCTCGGGGACCTCGGCGCCGTCGTCGTCGACGCCGACCTCCTGGCGCGCCGGGCCGTCGAGCCGGGTTCGCCGGGCCTCGACGAGGTGGTCGCCGCTTTCGGCCCCGAGGTTCTCGGAGCAGACGGCTCGCTCGACCGGCCCGCGCTCGGCCGGCTCGTCTTCGCTGACGGCTCCGCCCGGGAGCGGCTCAACGCCATCATCCATCCGCGCGTGCGCGCGGAGGCCTCCCGGCTGATCGGCGAAGCGCCCGACGACGCCGTCGTGGTCGAGGACATCCCCCTCCTCGTCGAGACGGGCCAGGCATCCCGGTTCCACCTCGTCGTCGTCGTCGACGCTCCGGACGAGGTGCGCATCGAGCGGATGATCGGGCAGCGCGGCATGGAGCGCGGCGACGCCGAGCGACGCATCGCGGCGCAGGCACCACGGCCGGTGCGCCTGCGGGAAGCGGACGCCGTCCTCCTCAACGACCGCGGACTCGGCGATCTCCACGCCGCGACGGCGGCACTGTGGGACGGGCGCATCGTGCCGTTCCGGGACAACCTCGCGGCAGGCCGGCCGGCCGCGCGCCGCCTCGGGCGCGCTCCGGCAGGACTGGCCGGCACGAGCGGACTCGGGCGGCGGCTGCAGGCGAAACTCACCGCGGCGCTCCCGGCCGGGGCCGTCGTCGAGCCCGAGGGTGGAACCGGAGAAGCGCCGGACACGGTGTCCCGCGGCACGTCCGCGTACGACGACGCCGTGTCGGCGGTGGTGCGCGTCGGCGTGCCGAGCGCCGTCGGTCCCGGTACCGCGTCGATGGCCGTGGCAGGGGCGGGGTTCCCCCGGACCGGCAGTTCGCGTGAGCAGAGCGGGGACGGCATCTGCGCCGTGCACCGAGCAGCGGATCCCGCGCTCGACGTCACGGTCCTGGTGCGCACCCTTCCCGACCCCGCGTGAGGGGCCCGGGCAGGTGCAGGGGGCTTTCAGCCGCCAGCAAATCCGGGGAGAAGTGTCACCGGCAGGGTCTACCGTTGAAGCATGAGTCTTGCGCAGGATATCAAGCGTGTCGTGGCCCCGTTCGAGGTCATCAGCGAATACCAGCCGGCGGGTGACCAGCCCACGGCCATCAAGGAACTGGCCGAGCGCATCAACGCGGGGGAGAAGGACGTCGTCCTCCTCGGCGCCACCGGAACCGGGAAGAGCGCGACCACGGCCTGGCTCATCGAGCAGGTGCAGCGCCCCACGCTGGTCATGGTGCAGAACAAGACCCTCGCTGCGCAGCTCGCCAACGAATTCAGGGAGCTCCTGCCGAACAACGCCGTCGAGTACTTCGTCTCGTACTACGACTACTACCAGCCCGAGGCCTACGTCCCGCAGACGGACACCTTCATCGAGAAGGACTCCTCGATCAACGAGGAGGTGGAGCGCCTCCGGCACTCCGCCACGAACGCCCTGCTGACCCGCCGCGACGTGATCGTCGTGGCCACCGTCTCCTGCATCTACGGCCTCGGCACGCCCGAGGAGTACATCAACAAGATGGTCACGCTGCACCGCGGAGACCAGATGAACCGCGACGAGTTGCTGCGCCAGTTCGTCGGCATGCAGTACACGCGCAACGACATCGACTTCCACCGTGGCACCTTCCGGGTCCGGGGTGACACCGTCGAGATCATCCCCATGTACGAGGAGCATGCACTCCGTATCGAGTTCTTCGGCGACGAGGTCGAGAACATCTACACGCTCGACCCCCTGACCGGCAATGTCATCCGCGAGGAGGAGGAGATGTACGTCTTCCCCGCCTCGCACTACGTGGCGGGCGAGGACCGCATGACGCGTGCCATCAAGGAGATCGAGGACGAACTCCAGCAGCGGCTCACGGAACTCGAATCCCAGAACAAGCTCGTCGAGGCGCAGCGCCTGCGGATGCGCGTGACGTACGACCTCGAGATGATGCAGCAGATGGGATTCTGCAACGGCATCGAGAACTATTCACGTCATATCGACGGACGGGGACCGGCCACGGCCCCGCACTGCCTCCTCGACTACTTCCCGGACGACTTCCTGCTGGTCGTCGACGAGTCGCACGTGACCATCCCGCAGATCGGGGCGATGTACGAGGGCGACATGTCGCGCAAGCGGACCCTCGTGGACCACGGCTTCCGGCTCCCGTCGGCGATGGACAACCGGCCGCTGAAGTGGGACGAGTTCCTGGAACGCATCGGGCAGACGGTCTACCTGTCCGCCACGCCGGGCAAGTACGAGCTGGGCAAGGCCGACGGCTACGTGCAGCAGATCATCCGCCCGACCGGCCTCATCGATCCCGAGATCGTCGTGAAGCCGACCAAGGGCCAGATCGACGACCTCCTCGGCGAGATCCGCAAGCGCGTGGAGATCAACGAGCGTGTGCTCGTCACGACCCTCACCAAGCGCATGGCCGAGGACCTCACCGGATACCTGCTCGAGCACGGCGTGAAGGTCGAGTACCTGCACTCGGACGTGGACACCCTGCGGCGCGTGGAGCTGTTGCGCGAATTGCGGATGGGCACGTTCGACGTGCTGGTGGGCATCAACCTCCTCCGCGAGGGACTGGACCTGCCCGAGGTGTCGCTCGTCAGTATTCTCGACGCCGACAAGGAGGGTTTCCTCCGCAGCGCCACCTCCCTGATCCAGACCATCGGTCGCGCGGCCCGCAACGTCTCCGGGCAGGTCCACATGTATGCCGACCGCATCACGGACTCCATGGCACGGGCGATTGACGAGACCAACCGGCGGCGCGCCATCCAGGTGGCCCACAACCTCGAGCACGGCATCGATCCCACGCCGCTGCGGAAGCGGATCGCGGACATCACGGACACGATCAACCGCGAGGACGCCGATACGCGCGCCCTGCTCGAGGAGGCCGGCAAGAACCGCAAGCCGAAGAAGGGCGCGGGCAACCACTCCGGTCTGGCGTCCGTGCCCGCCGAAGACCTCACGGACCTGATCCAGCAACTCACCGACCAGATGCATGCCGCTGCGGCCGAGCTGCAGTTCGAACTGGCCGGGCGCCTGCGCGACGAGGTGGGCGACCTGAAGAAGGAACTTCGGCAGATGCAGTCGGCAGGCCACGCCTGAGAACGCGCCTTCCGATGCGCCGGAGAAGTGCCTGAGCAAGCGCTGGAGCAGCGGTCGGGTCGAGGTCGGCACAGCGGTCGGGTCGAGGTCGATACGTCGAGGTCGGCACAGGGTCGGGCCGAGGTCGATACGTCGAGGTCGGCACAGGGTCGGGCCGAGGTCGATACGTCGAGGTCGATAGAGGGGCGGGCCGAGATCGATGCAGGGCCGGACCCGCGGTCGTATGAGATGCGAAGGCAGAACGTCAAGGGTTCCGGCGGACGGTCACCGAAGGGTGGCTATTCGTCGGCTTCGCTGCTGCCCGGGTAGCATTGACCGGACGTAGGGGAGTATCCCAAGCGCTACGGACGTCAACACGCGGGGCATCGATGCTCCGCCGGGCGTAGCGGTCGATCGGCGACGAGCCGCGGCGGAGAGACTTACGGCAATTCACCGCATCCTCCGGAAGGTACTCCATGCCCGCGTTACCCCTCTGGTTTGAGATCGGCACGTTCGTCGTGCTCGGGATCATCCTGCTGTTCGATCTGCTGCTCGTGGTCAAGCGACCGCACGAGCCCTCCATGAAGGAGGCCGGACTGTGGGTCGCCTTCTACGTGGGCCTGGCGCTCGTGTTCGCGGCACTGATGTTCACCTTCACGGGGCCGGAGTACGGAGGCCAGTTCGTCGCAGGCTGGATCACCGAATACAGCCTCAGCATCGACAACCTCTTCGTCTTCATCATCATCATGGCGCGCTTCTCGGTACCGCGTAAGTACCAGCAGGAAGTGCTGATGGTGGGCATCATCATCGCGCTGATCCTGCGTGGCATCTTCATCGCCCTCGGTGCCGCCGTGATCGAGAACTTCAGCTGGATCTTCTACATCTTCGGTGCCTTCCTCCTCTACACGGCCTACAAGCAGGCCACCGATTCCGGCGAGGACGAGGAGCACGCGGGCGACAACAAGCTCATCGGCAAGCTCAAGTCCGTCCTTCCGATGTCGGAGTCCTATGACGGCAACAAGGTGCGCACCGTCGTCAACGGCAAGAAGGTCTTCACGCCGATGCTCATCGTCTTCGTGACGATCGGCCTGACCGACCTGCTCTTCGCCGTCGACTCGATCCCGGCCATCTTCGGACTGACGCAGAGTGCGTTCATCGTCTTCACGGCGAACATCTTCGCCCTCATGGGCCTGCGCCAGCTGTACTTCCTGCTGGGCGGCCTGATGACCCGCCTCATCTACCTCAAGCACGCGCTCTCGGTGATCCTCGCCTTCATCGGCGTGAAGCTCATCCTCCACGCCATGCACGTCAACGAACTGCCGTTCATCAACGGCGGCGAGCACATCGAGTGGGCTCCGGAGATCCCGACGTTCGTGTCGCTGGCCGTGATCGTCGCGACCATCGTCATCGCCGTGATCGCCAGCCTGATCCGCTCCAGGGTCATCGACAACGCCGCGGCGGAGTCCGATGCCAAGGGCGAGATCGCCGACGACCCGGTGGTCGACGAGGAGCTCGACCAGGCCGCCGGCGAGGCCGGCGCGAAGGACTACCGCCGCTAGCTCCACGGCCCGGACCGCCGGCGCAGTCCACCACCGGGACACAGGGGAGCGCGCTCCTGCGGATTGCGCGGGCGGCGGGTCCGCACCCTCGGGACGGAGGCTGCGCCGGGTTCCGAGGACCGCGGAGGACCGAGCGAAACTGGCCCTGGGACTCCAGCCCGAGGCGGCCGGATGCGCCATACTTACCGCATGAACGCCCTGGCGAAAAAGAGCGACCGCCTCCTCCTTGCCATCCTGTCGGGGATCGCGGTGCTGGTGATCATCGCCCTCGCCGTGGTATTCACCCGTGGTGAGCCCGCTGCGCTGGACGAGTCGAGTCCCGCGGGCATCGTTCAGCGATACAGTGCCGCCGTCGTCGACGGAGACACCGACGCGGCCGCCGCCTACCTGACGACGGCGGCAGGGGAGGAATGCCGGGCGCTCGTCGACCGGGCTCCTCTTCCCTCGCGCGTCGTCCTGATCTCCACGGACGAACGGGAGGACTCGGCCCTGGTGCGGGTCTCGCTGGTCACCTCGAATCCGGGTGGCCCGTTCGGGCCCTCGGAGTACGAGACGGAGGACCGCTTCTCCCTGCAGAAGGTCGGCGGGCAGTGGAAGATCGACCAGGCGCCCTATCAGCTTCTGGTCTGCTCGGATACGCGGGTGGGTCCGTGAGCCAGCCCGGTGCGTCTGCTGCCCCCACGGTAGGTCCGGAGCAGCTCGCACTCCGGCGCCTGATCCTCTACGGTCTGCTGTTCGCGCTGGTGGTGGTCGCCGCCGTCGGGCTCAGCGGGTTGCTGGACCGCCTGCTCGCCAGGGACGCTGTCCTGGTCTCCGCCGATGTGACAGAGCTGGCCCGCGCGCTTGCCTTCACGTTGATCGGTGGTCCGCTCGCCGCACTCCTGTGGTGGGTGGTCTGGAGACGCCTCGGGAACGGCGCCGAGCGCAGGTCGGACGGATGGGGGCTCTACCTGTCTGCGGTCTACACCGTGTCCCTGATCGTCTTCGTGACCTCGCTCCTTTCCACGGTGACGTCCCTGATCGGTCGGTTCGGGGCGACCTGGTGGTCATCCCTGTCCACCGGTCTGGTCTGGCTGCTGGTGTGGGTCTGGCACCGCTGGATGTGGCGCCATCCGGCGAAGTCCCCGACCAGCCTCGAGGACGTTCCGGCCGTCATCGGATCGGTCTACGGGCTGGTGCTGGGCGGCTCCTTCGCGATCGCCGCCCTCGGCGGACTGCTCGACGTCGCGCTCAGTGGGTACACCAGCCTGATCCCTCGTACTGAGTCCTGGTGGCAGCCCGTTCTTCGGGCCCTTGTGTGGGCGATCGGCGGAACGCTCGTCTGGTGGTGGCACTGGTACCCGGGCGGGGGACGCAGGCTGACCACCCCCCTCGCGTCCATCGCGCTGGTCGGGGTGGGCATCTTCACCGCCGGCGTCGTGGCGCTCGGGGCGGCGGGAACCGCACTCTTCGTCCTCCTGAGGACAGTGTTCGACAGCACCGGCCACGTGGGCGAGGTGCTGGCCCCCCTCGGTCCAGCCGTTGCAACTGTCGTGATCGGCGCTCTCGTCTGGCGATACCACCGGGTGGTCGCGGACCGTCATCCCCTCGGCGTACGACGTGCGGGCATCCTGGTGACCTCGGGCGTCGCCCTGGCGGCAGCCGCTTCGGGGATCGGCGTCATCATCAACGCCACCCTTGCGATCACCGTCTCCCCGCTGGTCGGCAGCGGGTCCCGTACGCTCCTCCTTGCCGGCCTCAGCGCACTCGCGGTGGGAGGCCCCGTCTGGTGGCGTACCTGGAAGCCGACCAGGCCTCCCCGGAGCGCCGCGTCGATCCCGCCGGGCAGGCGCGTCTACCTCGTCGCCTTCTTCGGCATCAGTGCCGTCGTCTCTGTCATCGCACTGCTGGTCATCGGCTACAGGCTCTTCGAGTTCGTTCTGGGCGATGTGTCGGGCAGTAGCTTCGTGGACCGGATCAGGGGACCGCTCGGACTGCTGGTCGCGGCGGCCCTGGTCGCGGGCTACCACTTCGCCCTGTGGCGGCGCGAACGGGTGCTGCTGGCGGCGGTGTCCCGGGACAGGCCGGTCGCCGTCGAGCAGGTCACACTCGTGGCCGGCCCTGCGTACGACGGCCTGTCGCGTGCCGTCGCAGAGGCGACAGGTGCCAGGGTCACGTCCTGGCGACGGGCCGACACCGGCACGGACGCGACGGTGCCGGGGCCGATCGCCCCGGATGACGTGGTGCGGCGTGTGGTCGAGGCACTGGCGGGAGTCACGTCCCGACATGTGCTGATCGTCGTCGCGCCGGCCGGCGGGAAGGACATCGGGATCGACGTGATCCCCTTCGAACAGGGCGGCAGGACGCGCTAGGGAAGGACCCGCCGGACGTCCTGACGAGCTCCTACGCCTCAGCTCCGCGCCGGGTCATCGAGAGGAGCCGTTCGAAGATGGCCTCGCCGTCGTCCGCGATCCCGTCATGGTGGAACTCGTCCGTCTCCCACACCTGGAGGTTCCGTACGGCGGCCGCCGTCGTCAGGGAGAGACCCCTGTCCACGTAGATGTCGTGGCGGTACACCGCTGCCGCGGCCCGGACGGTGTTCGTCGCGAGGACGTCGGGGTCGTACAGCGGCCCCCAATCCGCCTTGGCGGCGAGGACCTCGGCGACCGCCCGGAGCGGCCGCAGCGCCGGATCCTCCTCGAAATACCAGGGGTAGATCATCTCGCCGGTGAGGAGGACGTCCGGCGCGTCGTCACGGAACTGCGGATATTCGGCGAGGATGCGCTGGGCCGCCCACGAGGAGTCGAAGCCCTGGCAGTAGATCGATTCGTGCAGGAGTGCGTACAGCGGGTGCGATGCCCTGCTGACGATGCCGTGGACCTGTTCGAGGAAGGCCGCCGAGAGGCGCTGCCCGTCCGCCGTGTCGGTGAAGGCGTCTTCCAGGAGGTAGTGGAGGCCGTGGACCCTCGTGTTCCCGCCGAGGAACGAGCCGACGATCTGGAAGCGCCGGGCGGTGAGCCGCTCGCCGCTGGGCAGCCGTTCCTCGACGTCGTCGAGGTGCCGGGCGATGCGCGTCACCAGGTCCCGGTCCTCCGGATACCAGGAGAAGTACTCGTCGTTGCGCTCCTGCACCCGGGCGAACGTCGCGCGGTACACCTCGTCCGGCCGTCCCGACAGGGGAGCCAGTCCGCCCGTGATCAGGGCGCGGTCGACACCTTCCGGCGCGTAGGACAGGTAGGTGAGCGTACAGAAGCCGCCGTAGCTCTGGCCGAAGACCGTCCAGGGCGGGCTGCCGAGGCGTCGCCGGATCAGTTCCGCGTCGGCCACGATCGAGTCGGCCCGGAAATGCGCCAGGTAGTCCGCCTGGGCCTCGGGCGTCGGCAGCACTGCGAGCGTCGCCGCATCCGCCGGCGTCGAGAGCCCGGTGCCGCGCTGGTCCAGCATCAGGATGCGGAACTTCCGTGCGGCGGCCTTCATCCAGCCCGACAGGTGCGTGGTGCGGACGCCCCGTCCCCCCGGCCCGCCCTGCAGGAAGAGGAGCCAGGGGAGCCGGGCGGCATCCTCCTCGCCGTGCTCGAGCGAGGTGTACTCCCGGGCGAAGACCTCGATGAGCACGGAGTCCGGGTCCGCATGGTCGAGCGGCACGCTGAACCGGTGGGCGGTGGCACGCAGGCCGCGCATGACGGCGGTCCTGCCGACGGTGTGGTCCGCGGGATCGCCAGAAGGGACAGCGGCCGGCGCGGCGTCGAGGGCTTCCCGGCCTTCCGTCGGGACGCTCACGGGGCGGCGACCTCGGTGAGGGCAGTGCCAGTCAGCCGGAATGTGCTCCACTCCGATTGCGGCCGCGCGCCGAGGCTCTCGTAGAAGCGGATGGACGGCTCGTTCCAGTTGAGCACCGACCACTCCACGCGGGCGTAGCCGCGCTCCACGGCGATCCTCGCGAGGTTGGACAGGAGCGCCTTCCCGTAGCCCGCCCCCCGTGCCTCGGGGCGCACGTAGAGGTCCTCGAGGTAGATCCCGTTGACGCCCTCCCAGGTGGAGTAGTTGAGGAACCAGAGGGCGAAGCCCTGGACCCTGCCCTGCGCTTCCGCGACGTGCGCGTAGACGGTGGGCCGCTCGCCGAACAGGGCATTCTCGAGCGAGCCCACCGTGTTCTTGACGGCGTCAGGCTCCCGCTCGTAGATGGCGAGGTCGTGGATGAGTTGGAGGAGAACCGGAACGTCCGCCGGCCGTGCTTCCCGAATTTTAGACATGGCCCAAGCCTAGCCAAGCGGCCGACGCTCGGAGTCCCCCTGCCGGGAGCCGGAACCGCGGTCCCGCTCAGCCGGCGGCCGGAGCCCCGACGCCGAGGATCCGAACCACGGGACTGCCGGCCTCGTCGGAGGCCGCGAGGTCGATCTCGGCGTTGATGCCCCAGTCGCCGTTCCCTTCCGGGTCCTTGAGGATCTGCCGCACCTTCCAGGCTCCCGGAAGCTTCGTGATCAGCAGGAGGTTCGGGCCGCGCGCCTCGGGGCCGTCGTCGATGTCCTCGTAGTCCCCGAAATACCCGTCCAGCGCATCCGCCCAGCGGTCGGCGGTCCAGCCCGACTCGGCGTCGAGCGCACCGAGCGCCTCGTCCTGCTCATCGGCGAAGAGCTTCACGCGCTGGAACATCTCGTTGCGCACCATCACCCGGAAGGCGCGCTCGTTGGACGTCACGGAGGGCGGCTCCTCCGGCAGGTCGACGGCGTCCACGGCCGCACCGGGAATGATCCCGGCGGCGAGCTGCGTCCACTCGTCGAGGAGGCTGCTGTCCACCTGGCGCACGAGTTCCCCGAGCCATTCCAGGATGTCGCTGAGGTCCTCCCGGAGGGCCTCGGTCGGTACGGTGTGCCGGAGCGCCTTGTAGCAGTCCGCGAGGTAGCGCAGGAGGATGCCTTCGGAGCGGGTGAGGGCGTAGAACGCGACGTACTCGCCGAAGCTCATCGCCCGCTCGTACATGTCCCGCACCACGGATTTGGGCGCGAGCTCGAAGTCGCCGAGCCACGGCGCGGACGCCCGGTAGACGTCGAAGGCCTGCTGCAGCAGCTCCTCCAGCGGCTTCGGGTAGGTGACCTCCTCGAGGCGGGCCATCCGGGCGTCGTAGTCGATGCCCTCGGCCTTCATGGCGGCTACGGCCTCGCCGCGGGCCTTCTTCTCCTGCGCGTTCAGGACCTGGCGGGGCTTCTCGAGCGTGGCCTCGATGATGGAGACGACGTCGAGCGCATACCCCGGCGCCTCCGGATCGAGGAGCTCCAGGCTCGCCAGGGCGAACGGCGAGAGCGGCTGGTTGAGGGCGAAGTTCGCCTGCAGGTGCACCTTGAGCCGGACCTGCCGACCGTCCGGTTCCGGTTCGGGCAACCTCTCCACGATGCCGGCCGTCACGAGTTCGCGGTAGATGCCGATGGCACGGCGCATCAGCCGGAGCTGGGACGCCCGCGTCTCATGGTTCTCCGTCAGGAGCCGCTTGGCGGCCGTGAACGGGTCACCGGGCCGCTCGAGGAGGTTCAGCAGCATCGAATGGCTGACGGAGAACGACGACGTCAGGGGATCGGGGATGCTCTCGACGAGCCTCTCGTACGTCGGCTTCCCCCAGGAGACGAAGCCCTGCTGCGGCTTCTTCCGCACCACCTGGCGCAGCTTCTTCTGGTCGTCGCCGAACTTGGACACGGCCTTCGCCATGGCCTTGGCGTTCTCCACGACGTGCTCGGGGGCCTGCACGACGACGGTGCCGGCGGTGTCGTACCCGGCGCGGCCGGCGCGGCCCGAGATCTGGTGGAACTCGCGGGCGTTGAGCAGGCGCGTGCGCACGCCGTCGTACTTGCTGAGGGCGGTCAGGAGCACGGTGCGGATGGGCACGTTGATGCCGACTCCGAGGGTGTCCGTGCCGCAGATGACCTTGAGCAGTCCGGCCTGCGCGAGTTGCTCGACGAGCCGGCGGTACTTCGGGAGCATGCCGGCGTGGTGCACGCCGATGCCGTGGCGCACCAGCCGGTTGAGCGTCTTCCCGAAGCCCGCGGAGAACCGGAACGTCGCGATCAGCTCCGCGATGCGGTCCTTCTCCTCCCGCGTGCAGATGTTGACGCTCATCAGGTTCTGCGCGCGTTCGATGGCCTCGGCCTGGCTGAAGTGGACGACGTAGACGGGTGCCTGCCGCGTGGAGAGCAGCTCCTCGAGGGACTCCTGCACGGGCGTCTCGACGTAGTAGTAGTGCAGCGGGATGGGGCGTTCGACCGAGGTGACGGTGGCCGTCGCCCGGCCCGTGCGTTCGGTGAGGTCCTTCTCGAAGCGCGTGACGTCCCCGAGGGTGGCGGACATCAGGAGGAACTGCGCCTGCGGAAGCTCGAGCAGCGGCACCTGCCACGCCCAGCCGCGCTGCGGATCGGAGTAGAAGTGGAACTCGTCCATGACCACGGTGTCCACGTCGGCCTGGGCGCCCTCCCGCAGGGCCAGGTTGGCGAGGATCTCGGCGGTGCAGCAGATGATCGGCGCATCCTGGTTCACGCCGGAGTCCCCGGTGATCATGCCGACGTTCTCCGGCCCGAAGATCTCGCAGAGCGCGAAGAACTTCTCGGACACGAGGGCCTTGATGGGCGCGGTGTAGTAGCTCGTGCGGCCCTCGGCGAAGGACTTCAG
This sequence comes from Arthrobacter sp. NPDC092385, assembly GCF_044755105.1. NCBI lineage: Bacteria > Bacillati > Actinomycetota > Actinomycetes > Micrococcales > Micrococcaceae > Arthrobacter > Arthrobacter sp. NPDC092385. The sequence goes on along the minus strand of NZ_JBIVQL010000008.1, from coordinate 146,849 downwards.
GTGGGCGGCGATCGCGACGAGGGACTTTCCCGAGCCGGTGGGCGTGGCGAGGATGACGTTGTTGCCCGAGACGAGCTCCATCGCCGCTTCGTCCTGCGCCGGATACAGCGCCAGGCCGCGCGCCGTGGCCCAGCCCGTGAAGGCCTCGTAGACCGCGTCCGCGGTAAGTCGGCCGTCGTCGTGCCGGGGGAGGTGCTCTTGGATCGTCATGGTCCGTTCAGCCTACCGGGGCGGGGTCGCGGTCCCCGCCGGACCTCCTACCAGCCGCGCTGCTTCCACTCGGCCAGCGCGCCGCGCTCCGCGCCGAGCGTCGTGCCCTGGCCGTGGCCCGGATGCACGAGGGTGTCGTCCGGCAGGTAGTCGAAGATGCGGGTCACGACGTCGTCGTACAGGGACGCGAAGCGGTCCGGATCGCCCTGCGTGTTGCCGAGGCCGCCGGGGAACAGGGAGTCGCCCGTGAAGAGGTGCGCGGGCCCGTGCGGGTCGCGGTAGAGGAGTGCGATGGAACCCGGCGTGTGCCCGCGCAGGTGGATCGCCTCGAGGTCGAAACCCTCGAAGGACCCGACGTCGTGGTGGGCCAGCGGGACATCCGTCGGTACGGCGATGTCCGCGACGTCGTCCTCGCCGGCGGCCGTGCGGGCCTTCGTCGCCTCCTTGATCTCCGCGAGCGCCCGCACGTGGTCCCAGTGCGAGTGCGTCGTGACGATCAGCGCCACCCGGGCCTCGGCGTCCGTGTCCTCCTGCGCGTCGGCGAGGAGGTCGAGGATGGCGGGGGCGTCGTCGGCGGCGTCGATGAGGACCTGGGCGCCACTTGACCTCGAGGTGAGCAGGTACACGTTGTTGTCCATGTCCGATACAGGGATGGAGCGGACGGTCACCTCTGCGAGGTCAGCAAGCATCATGCCGCAAGCCTACGAGAACTGTGCCGCGATCTCGACGGTGTTCGCCCCGGTCCTCCCGGGAGACGGTGTCCCACTCCACGAAGACCACGTGCAGGCAGGACGGCGCGCAGGGACGGGTCGAAGTAGTGCTTGCAGGGACGAGCTCAGCAGGCTTACTCTGCGGTGAGCACGGTGGGTGAGCAGACGACCCCAGGTTCTACGCTCAGGAGCGGGTGTGCTTGTCCTTCACCACAGCGATTCTCCGCCCGTCGAAGGCTTCGTGCCGGGCGCGGGGATACCGCCCGCTGCTGCAGGACGACGACGATGCGCCGGGTAGGTGTCGAAGAGGAGTTCCTGATCGTCGACGGCGCCGACGGGCAGCCCGTGGCGCTGGGTGACGTACTCGAACGCCTGGAGGGCGACGACGGTCTGAGCAGTGAGATGAAGCAGGAGCAGATCGAGACCTGCACGCTTCCGCGGATCGCCCTCGACGACCTGGCCCGCGACATCACCGCGCGGCGCAGGAGTGCGGACGCCACTGCCCGGCTGGTCGGAGCCCGTTCCGTGGCGCTGGCGACGTCACCGCTCCCCGTGAAGACCACGACGACGCCCGGCCCGCGTTTCGAGCGGATGGTCCAGCGGTTCGGCCTCACCGCGGTCGAGCAGCTGACCTGCGGCTGCCATGTGCATGTGGAGGTGGCCTCGGACGAAGAAGGCGTTGCCGTCCTCGACCGGATCCGTGTCTGGCTCCCGGTGATCGCGGCGCTCACGGCCAATTCCCCGTTCTGGAACGGCGCGGACACGGGCTATGCGAGCTACCGCTCCCAGGCCTGGAATCGGTGGCCGACCGCCGGGCCCTGCGAGATCTTCGGCTCCGCGGGGGCCTACCACGCGCAGGTCGACCAGATCATCCGGTCCGGCGTCCCCCTGGACGAGGGACAGATCTACTTCGACGCGCGGCTCAGCCACCGCCATCCCACGGTCGAGATCCGGGTGGGCGATGTCTGCCTGTACGCCGATGATGCCGTTCTCCTGGCCGCGCTGGTCCGGAGCCTTGTGGAGACAGCCGCACGACAGTGGCGCGCCGGCGTGGAACCCGTACCGGCCTCCGCCGTGCAACTCCGGCTCGCGGGCTGGCAGGCCGGCCGGTTCGGCGTGTCCGGGCGGTTGCTGGACCCGCTGACGGGCGAGCCCCGCGACGCTTTCGACATGGTCATGGCCCTGCTGGACCATATCCGGCCGGTGCTGGAGGACCAGGGAGAACTGGGCACCGTGGAGTTCCTGCTGTTCCAGGTCCTGGCCAGGGGAACCGGCGCGGTCCGCCAGCGCAGCACCTACGCCAGGGCGGACACCCTGAGCGGGGTCGTCGCGGACGCGGTGGACGCCAGTAGCCTGCCGGCCACCGTCCTGCAGGACCGGAACCAGGCGTTCCTGCTCAGCAGCAGGCAGGATTCGTGACCATCGATAGCGGGAGGACCACCGGACCAGGATGAGGCGCCCGTGCCGGACGCGTTGGCCGAACACCAGGACCTCGACCGATACCGGTACACGCAGCCTGCGCACCGGCAGGGCCGGGGCGTCACGCTCGGGCTCATGACCACCATCCCCGTCGCCACAGCACTGCTCTGACCGAGGACAGTCGCCACGCCGGGCCGGTACCGGCCTCGAACAGGGTTCGTCGATGATCTCGCTGCTGCTGGTCCTCGGATCCGTCACCGCGGTTCTCTCGCCCCGGCAGCGCAGACCAGGTGATCGGACGGCTCCCCGACGGTAGGGTTCACAGGGAGACCGCGGCACGCGCGGGGGACCGACGGAGGGCAGGGCGTGGAGCAGGACATCCCGCGGTGGCTGCAGGTGGAATCGACAGGCTCCGTGCCACCCTTCGAGCAGATCAAGCAGGCCATCCTCGCCGCCGCCAACTCGGGCAAGGCGGCCGTCGGTACCCGGCTGCCTCCGGTCCGTGCGCTCGCGGCGCATCTCGGCATCGCCGCCAACACCGTCGCCCGCGCGTATCGCGAACTGGAACAGGCCGGCGTCGTGGAGACGAGGGGGCGGGCGGGGACGATCATCACGGCCGGAGGCGACGCCTCGCGGCAGAAGGTGGCCGCAGCGGCCGACGAATTCGCCGCCGTCGTGTCCTCCGCCGGGGTGCCGGAGGCCGACGCCGTCGCCATGGTGCGGGCGGCATTGCGCCGAGCGTGAACGGCGCCGCACGGCCCGCCAGAACGGCGCGGAGCAGGGGCTATTCGAATATGCATTCGAACGGCATTTCTCATACAGTTGTCTGGTGTCTATAGCAAATTCTCTTGAGCAGCACGCCCGCAATCCGGAGCCCGCTCCCCAGGACCTGTCCCGGCTGATCGTCAAGGGCGCACGCGAACACAATCTGCGGAACGTCGACCTCGACCTCCCGCGCGACGCCATGATCGTCTTCACCGGGCTCTCCGGCTCGGGCAAGTCCTCCCTCGCGTTCGACACCATCTTCGCGGAGGGGCAGCGGCGCTACGTCGAATCGCTCTCCGCCTACGCCCGCCAGTTCCTCGGGCAGGTGGACAAGCCGGACGTCGACTTCATCGAAGGCCTCTCGCCGGCGGTCTCGATCGACCAGAAGTCGACAAGCAAGAATCCGCGCTCCACCGTGGGCACCATCACCGAGATCTACGACTACATGCGGCTCCTGTGGGCGCGTGTCGGTCGCCCCCACTGCCCCGTCTGCGGTGAGCCCGTGGCCAAGCAGACCCCGCAGCAGATCGTGGACCAGCTGCTCGAGCTCGACGAGGGCACGCGCTTCCAGATCCTCGCGCCCGTCGTGCGGGCTCGCAAGGGCGAATTTGTGGACCTCTTCCAGGAGCTGACCGCCAAGGGCTACTCGCGGGCCCGGGTGGACGGCAAGCTCATCCAGCTCAGCGATCCGCCCAAGCTGGGCAAGCAGTACAAACACACGATCGAGGTCATCATCGACCGCCTCGTGGTCAAGGGCGGCATCCAGCAGCGCCTCACCGACTCCGTCGAGACGGCCCTCAAGCTCGCGGACGGTCGCGTACTCGCCGAGTTCGTCGACCTTCCGGAGGACGACGAGAAGCGCCTCCACGCGTTCTCCGAGCACCTCGCGTGCCCCAACGAGCACCCGCTGGCCATCGACGAGATCGAGCCGCGCTCGTTCTCCTTCAACAACCCCTTCGGCGCGTGCCCGGCCTGCACCGGTATCGGCACCAAGCTCGAGGTCGACGAGGAGCTCGTGGTCCCCAACCCGGACCTGAGCCTGGCCGAGGGCGCCATTGCGCCGTGGTCGCTGGGCACCGCGACGCTGGAGTACTGGACCCGCCTGCTCGAGGGCCTGGCGGCCGAGCTGAACTTCGACATCACCACGCCGTGGCGCAAGCTCCCGGACCGTGCGCGCGAGGCCGCCCTGTACGGCAAGGACCACAAGGTCGTGGTGCAGTACAAGAACCGGTTCGGCCGGGAACGCAAGTACAGCACGGGCTTCGAGGGCGCCATCCAGTACATCCAGCGCAAGCACGCGGAGACCGAGTCCGACAATGCGCGGGACCGCTACGAGGAGTACATGCGGGAGATCCCGTGCCCCACGTGCGGTGGTGCGCGGCTGAACCCGGCGTCGCTCTCGGTGCTGATCAACGGCCGCTCCATCGCCGAGGTCTCCGCCATGCCGATGCGCGACTGCGCCGAGTTCCTCGACAACCTCGTCCTGACCGGCCGCGAGGCGCAGATCGCCAACCAGGTGCTGAAGGAGATCCAGGCCCGCCTGACCTTCCTGCTCGATGTCGGGCTGGAGTACCTCAACCTCGAGCGCGCGTCCGGCACCCTGTCCGGCGGCGAGGCGCAGCGCATCCGGCTCGCCACGCAGATCGGCTCCGGCCTCGTCGGCGTGCTCTACGTCCTCGACGAGCCGTCGATCGGCCTGCACCAGCGCGACAACCGCCGCCTCATCGAGACGCTCACCCGGCTCCGGAACCTCGGCAACACGCTCATCGTCGTCGAGCACGACGAGGACACCATCGCCGAGGCCGACTGGATCGTCGACATCGGGCCGGGCGCCGGCGAGCACGGTGGCGAGGTGGTCCACTCGGGCCTGCTCGAGGACCTGCTCACCAACGAGAGGTCCCTCACCGGCGACTACCTCTCCGGCCGGCGGAAGATCGAGATCCCGGCGAAGCGCCGCAAGATCGACCGGTCGCGCCAGCTGAAGGTCATCGGCGCCCGGGAACACAACCTGACGAACGTCGACGCGACCATCCCGCTCGGGGTCATGACGGCCGTGACCGGGGTGAGCGGATCCGGCAAGTCGACCCTCGTCAACGACATCCTCTACAAGGTCCTGGCGAACAAGCTCAACGGCGCCAAGCAGGTGGCCGGGCGGCACAAGCGGATCGACGGCCTGGAGCACCTGGACAAGGTCATCCACGTGGACCAGAGCCCCATCGGCCGCACGCCCCGATCCAACCCCGCCACCTACACGGGCGTCTTCGACAACATCCGCAAGCTGTTCGCCGAGACCACCGAGGCGAAGGTCCGCGGATACCTGCCGGGCCGCTTCTCCTTCAACGTCAAGGGCGGCCGCTGCGAGGCGTGCTCCGGCGACGGCACACTGAAGATCGAGATGAACTTCCTGCCGGACGTCTACGTCCCGTGCGAGGTGTGCCACGGTGCGCGGTACAACCGGGAGACGCTCGAGGTGCACTACAAGGGCAAGACCATCGCGGACGTGCTCGACATGCCGATCGAGGAGGGAGCCGAGTTCTTCGCAGCCTTCAGCCCCATCGCGCGGCACCTGAACACGCTCGTGGAGGTCGGGCTCGGCTACGTCCGGCTCGGGCAGCCGGCCACGACCCTCTCGGGCGGCGAGGCGCAGCGCGTGAAGCTAGCGAGCGAACTGCAGAAGCGGTCCAACGGGCGCAGCATCTACGTGCTCGACGAGCCCACCACCGGCCTGCACTTCGAGGACATCCGCAAGCTCCTGATCGTCCTGCAGGGCCTCGTGGACAAGGGCAACACGGTGATCACCATCGAGCACAACCTGGACGTCATCAAGAGCGCCGACTGGGTCATCGACCTCGGGCCCGACGGCGGGTCCGGCGGCGGCCAGATCATCGCGACCGGCACCCCTGAGCAGGTGGCGACCAACGAGCGCAGCTACACGGGCACCTTCCTCAAGGAGATCTTCGACAAGGCCGCCGTCTAGCAATCCGCGCACCCGCGCGAGCAGGCCGGAGACGCTCCGAATATTCGCGGGAGGGCATGCATGATGCATGCCCTCCCGGTGCTATGGCAAGCTTGCCCGGTGGCAGATATGCGTGCGCTGATACTCTTCGACCTCGACGGAACGCTCGTCGACCCGGCGGGAGCCATCACCGGCGGCATCAGCGCCGCCCTCGTCAGCCACGGGTTCCCGGTACCGTCCGGCCCCCTGCTGAACGCCATGGTGGGGCCCTCCCTCGTGCAGTCCCTGACCTCGCTCGGCGGCGTACCAGCCTCCCGGGTGCAGGACGTCATGGCGACCTACCGGGCCGGCTACGTGGCGACGGGCATGGCGCAGAGCCGCCCCTACCCGGGCATGGCCCGCTGCGTCGGGGCACTCGCCGACACGGGAGCCGTGGTCGCGGTCGCCACCCAGAAGCCCGAGTGGCTCGCCGAGGAACTCCTCGCCGTGCAGGGGCTCCGGCACCTCTTCGCGTCGGTCCACGGCTCCCCCCGGGACGAGGCCACGGCCGTGGGCGGCAAGGAGCCGATCATCCGTGCGGCCCTCGAGCACCACGGGTACGACGCGGGGAGGGCCGTGATGGTCGGTGACCGCCGGCACGACGTCGAGGGCGCGACCGCCAACGGGATCGACTGCATCGGTGTCTCGTGGGGGTTCGCCGGGCCCGGCGAGTTGGAGGCCGCCGGTGCGGCCGCCGTCGTGCACTCCGCCGACGACCTGCTGGAGGTGCTCCGTGGGCGTCTATGACCTGACCCGCAGCACCACGCGCGGACTCATCGCCGGGCTCTGCCGGCCCACCGTCGAGGGACTGGCGAACGTACCGAAGGACGGGCCCTTCATCGTCGCGGCGAACCACCTCTCCTTCCTCGACAGCGTGCTGGTGCAGGCGCTCATGCCGCGGCCGGTCGCGTTCTTCGCCAAGGCGGAGTACTTCACGGGCACCGGGGTCAAGGGCGCCCTCATGAAGTCCTTCTTCGAGGGCGTCGGGTCCATCCCCGTGGAACGCGGTCAGCAGGCCGCCAGCGTGCAGGCCCTCAAGACGCTCCTGGACCTGCTGGAACAGGGCGACGGCGTGGGCATCTACCCGGAGGGGACCCGCTCGCGCGACGGCCGCCTGTACCGGGGGAGGACCGGCGTCGGCTGGCTCGCCCTCACCACGGGCGCGCCCGTGGTGCCCGTCGGCCTGCTCGGCACCGATGCCCTGCAGCCCGCGGGGAAGAAGGGCATCCGGCCCCAGCACTTCACCATGCGCATCGGAGAGCCGCTGGTCTTCGCGAAGACCGGCCCCGGGCACCCGCTCCCGGCACGGCGCAGCGCGACGGATGCCATCATGGACAGCATCGCCGCCCTGTCCGGGCAGGAGCGGGTGCCCCACTACAACCAGAGCCCCGCCTCCGAGTAGCGGCGGCCACGGCGCTCCCTGCGATGCCGGACCGGGGGCGCATCAGCGGTCAGCGGAAAGGATCGCCGCGTGTCGAGCCGTGTCACCGCCCAGCCCTAGGATTGATGACGTGGCAAACCCCGTGACATACCGTCCGAAGACAGGCGAGATCCCGACCGACCCGGGCGTCTACCGTTTCCGCGACGAGCACGGCCGGGTCATCTACGTGGGCAAGGCCAAGAACCTCAGGTCGCGGCTCAACTCCTACTTCGCCAATCCGCAGGGCCTGCTCGCCAAGACCCGCACCATGGTCTTCACGGCCGCCGGCGTCGAATGGACGGTCGTCGGCAGCGAGCTCGAGGCGCTCCAGCTCGAATACACGTGGATCAAGGAATTCAACCCCCGCTTCAACGTGATGTTCCGCGACGACAAGTCGTACCCGTACCTCGCCGTGACCATGGGGGAGAAGTACCCGCGCGTGCAGGTCATGCGCGGCGACAAGAAGAAGGACACGCGCTACTTCGGGCCCTTCTACCCCGCGAAGGCCATCCGCGAGACCGTCGACACGATGATCCGCGTCTTCCCCGTGCGGACCTGCAGCGCCGGCGTGTTCAAGCGTGCGGAGCGGACCGGCAGGCCCTGCCTCCTCGGGTACATCGACAAGTGCTCCGCACCCTGCGTCGGGCGCATCAGCCCGGAGGACCACAAGGCCCTGGCCGGGGAGTTCTGCGACTTCATGTCCGGCGAGGCGAAGAAGTTCATCTCCGGCCTCGAGCGGAAGATGGCGGCCGCCGTCGCCGAGCTCGACTACGAGAGCGCCGCGCGCCTGCGCGACGACATCGCGGCCCTCCGCAGGGTGTTCGAGCGCAATACCGTCGTCCTCAGCGAGGACACCGACGCCGACATCTTCGCCCTGAAGGAGGACGAGCTCGAGGCCGCGGCGCAGGTGTTCCACGTCAGGGGAGGCCGGATCAGGGGCCAGCGCGGCTGGGTCGTGGAGAAGGTCGAGGACATGGACACGCCGGACCTCGTGGAGCACCTGCTCCAGCAGGTCTACGGCGAGGGCGACAGCAGCAACGAGCAGATCCCGCGCGAGGTCCTCGTGCCGGTGCTGCCCAGCAACTCCGACCAGATGCTCGAGTGGCTCCGCGGACTCCGGGGCGCGCGCGTGGACGTGCGGGTACCGCAGCGCGGCGACAAGGCGACCCTTCTGGGCACCGTCGAGCAGAACGCCGCGGACGCCCTGCGCCTCCACAAGAGCCGGCGGGCAGGGGACATCACCACCCGCTCGGCGGCGCTGCAGGAACTCCAGGAGGCCCTCGACCTGCCCCAGCCGCTCATGCGCATCGAATGCTTCGACATCTCGCACGTCCAAGGCACCAATGTGGTGGCGTCGATGGTCGTGGTCGAGGACGGCCTTCCGCGGAAGTCCGAGTACCGCAAGTTCTCCATCACGGGCGACGCCGCCCGGGACGACACCGCGTCCATGTACGTTGTCATCCACCGCCGCTTCCGCAACTACCTCGCGGGCAAGGCGGGGGAGCAACGCGATGCCGCCGCTCCCGATCCGGACGTCGAGCCGGTCGACGACGAGGCCTCGGTCCTCGAGCATCCCGCGGTGGACGAGCAGGGCGAACCGCTTCGGGACACGACGACGGCGATCACCCGCAACCGGTTCGCGTACCCGCCCAGCCTCGTCGTCGTCGACGGTGGTCCACCCCAGGTGGCTGCCGCCTCCCGCGCCCTGGCGGACCTCGGGATCGACGACATCTTCGTGATCGGCCTCGCCAAGCGGCTCGAGGAGGTGTGGATCCAGGACAGCGAGTTCCCCGTCATCCTGCCGAGGGCCTCGGAGGGGCTGTTCATGCTGCAGCGCATCCGGGACGAGGCGCACCGCTTCGCGATCACGTTCCACCGGCAGAAGCGCGGCAAGTCGATGACCGCCTCCGCGCTCGATGAGGTACCCGGGCTCGGACCGGCCAGGCGCAAGGCCCTGCTCAAGCACTTCGGCTCGGTCAAGAAGATCCGCGCGGCGTCGGTCGAGGAGCTCGTCGAGGTACCCGGCGTCGGTCCGGCCCTCGCCGAGACCATCCGGGCCTCGCTCGCCGCGGCCACCGACGAGGCGGCCGCTCCGGCCGTGAACATGGCCACGGGCGAGATCATGGAAGATTAGCTAGGCTGAAGGCGCGGTCGCAGGCGCGCCGCTAAGACCGCACATACCAGGGCAGACCGGGATCCCGGGTGCCCCGTCGAGCCGGAACGGATGCACCACGATGACTGAGGCCACGAGCCTGACTCCGGTCAAACCCACCGAATCCGAGCTGCTGGTGGTGACCGGCATGTCGGGCGCCGGGCGCAGTACGGCAGCGAACGCCCTGGAGGACCACGGCTGGTACGTCGTGGAGAACCTCCCGCCGCAGATGCTCACCACCCTGACCGAGCTCGTCGCCCGGACGCCGCAGTCCATCCCGAAGCTCGCCGTCGTCATCGACGTGCGCGGCAAGGAGCTCTTCAGCGACATCAAGGCCTCCCTGGACGGGCTCCGTTCGGCCGGGGTGAACTACCGCGTGCTCTTCCTGGATGCGGACGACGACGTGCTGGTCCGCCGTTTCGAGCAGGGCCGCCGCCCGCATCCCCTCCAGGGGGACGGCCGGATCCTCGACGGCATCGCCGAGGAGCGCGAGGTCCTGAAGGAACTGAAGCACTCCTCGGACGTCGTGGTCGACACGACGAACCTCAACGTGCACGCCCTGGCCACCAGTGTCACGGAGCTCTTCTCCGAGTCCGGGCCGATCGTCCTCCGGCTCAACGTCATGAGCTTCGGCTTCAAGTACGGCCTCCCCGTGGACGCCAACTACGTGGCCGACGTCCGCTTCATCCCGAACCCGCACTGGGTGCCCGTCCTGCGTCCGCAGACGGGCCTCGACGCGCCGGTTCGCGACTACGTCCTCGGCGCGCAGGGCGCGGGCGACTTCATCGACCGGTACGTGCATGCGCTCGTTCCCGTCCTGGACGGGTACCGCCGCGAGAACAAGCACTACGCCACCATCGCCGTCGGCTGCACGGGTGGCAAGCACCGCTCGGTGGCGGTCACCGAGGAGATCGCGCAGCGGCTGGCGCAGCTTCCCGGCGTGCAGGTCACCGCACACCACCGCGACCTCGGACGTGAGTAGTGGCGCTGTTCTCCGGGCCGTTGCCCCTCGTCCCTCCCGCTGCGCGCAGGCACGGTGAGGGACAGGGCGCCGGGCCCTCCGTCGTCGCCCTCGGTGGCGGTCACGGACTCTCCGCCTCGCTGTCCGCGCTGCGCCTCCTGACGCAGCAGCTGACGGCCGTGGTGACGGTGGCGGACGACGGCGGTTCCTCCGGCCGGCTCCGGCACGAACTCGGGGTGCTTCCTCCCGGAGACCTCCGCATGGCGCTCTCCGCCCTCTGCGACGACACCGACTGGGGCCGCACCTGGCGCGACGTCATGCAGCACCGCTTCACGTCCCGGGACGGGGTGGCCGGATCGCTCGACGACCACGCCATGGGCAACCTGCTGATCGTCACGCTCTGGGAACTGCTGGGCGATCCGGTGGCAGGGCTGCAGTGGGCCGGCGCCCTGCTCGGAGCGCGCGGCAGGGTCCTTCCGATGGCCGGCGTGCCCCTGACCATCGAGGGCGATGTCCTCAGCGAGGTGCAGGGATCGCTGCGCGTCAGGACCGTCACAGGGCAGGCCAAGCTCGCGGTCGCCGCCGAGACCGGCAACGTCAGCAGCGTACGGCTCCTCCCGCCCGCAGCCCCCGCCTGCGCGGATGCATTGGAGGCCGTCGAACTGGCCGACTGGGTCATCCTGGGCCCGGGCTCCTGGTACACCTCCGTGCTGCCGCACCTGCTGCTCCCCGAACTCCGGGACGCCCTGTGCCGCACGTCCGCCAAACGCTGCCTCACCATGAACCTGAGCAACGACACCAAGGAGACCCAGGGGATGAGCGCGATCGACCACCTGAACGTCATCTCGCGGTACGCGCCCGAATTCACCGTCGACGTCGTGATCGCGGATCCGGCCGTGGTAGCCGATCGCTCCGAGTTCGAGGAAGCCGTCGCAGGGATGGGCGGACGCGCGGTCTTCGGTACAGTGGGAGTTTCGACCGGTAAGCCCGTCCATGATCCGTTACGGCTGGCGACGTCCTACAACGACATGTTTGGGGAGAACTAGGAGTGTATCTGTGGCCCTGACCGCCGACGTCAAAGAGGAGCTGTCGCACCTCGACGTCAAGAAGTCCTCGGTCCGCAAGGCCGAGGTGTCCGCGCTGCTGAGGTTCGCCGGTGGACTCCACATCATCTCCGGCAGGATCGTCATCGAGGCCGAAGTGGACCTCGCGTCGACGGCCCGACGACTGCGCGCGGCCATCGCCGAGGTGTACGGCCACAACAGCGAGATCATCGTCGTCACGGGCGGGGGCCTGAAGCGCGGCAACCGCTACGTGGTCCGCGTCGTGCGCGACGGCGAGTCCCTGGCCCGCCAGACCGGGCTGCTCGACGGCCGCGGGCGCCCCGTCCGGGGCCTGCCGTCCGCCGTCGTCAACGGTTCGACGGCGGACGCCGAGGCCGTCTGGCGCGGCGCCTTCCTAGCACACGGGTCCCTGACGGAACCCGGGCGATCCTCGTCCCTGGAGGTCACCTGCCCCGGACCGGAGTCGGCCCTCGCGCTGGTCGGCGCCGCACGCCGGCTCGATATCGCCGCGAAGGCGCGGGAGGTGCGGGGTGTCGACCGCGTCGTCATCCGCGACGGCGACACCATCGCGGCCCTCCTCACCCGCATGGGGGCCCATGACGCGCTGATGGTGTGGGAGGAGCGGCGGATGCGCAAGGAGGTCCGTGCGACGGCGAACCGCCTCGCCAACTTCGACGATGCCAACCTGCGCCGCTCCGCCCAGGCCGCCGTCGCAGCCGGCGCCCGCGTGGAGCGCGCGCTCGAGATCCTCGGCGAGACCGTCCCCGAGCACCTGCGGTACGCCGGGGAACTGCGCGTGGCCCACAAGCAGGCCAGCCTCGACGAACTCGGCCGCCTCGCCGACCCGCCCATGACGAAGGACGCCATCGCCGGACGCATCCGGAGGCTCCTCGCGATGGCGGACAAGAGGGCCTCCGACATCGGCATCCCGGGGACCGACGCGAATGTGACCCCGGACATGCTCGACGAGTGATTGAGTGCATAGGATGGAACAACAAGCCCGCTTCTGATCAAGCGGGGCGCCTGCCGTCCGGACTCCCCGTGGAGCTGCCGACCGCGCAGGTACCTGAGATCACTACATGGAGGACTACGTGAGCGAATACGTACTGCCGGATCTTGACTACGACTACGCGGCCCTGGAGCCGCACATCTCGGGCCGGATCATGGAGCTGCACCACTCCAAGCACCAGGCCACCTACGTCAAGGGCGCCAATGACGCCCTCGCGCAGCTCGCCGAGGCCCGCGCCACAGGCCAGTTCGGGACCATCCCGAAGCTCTCCAAGGACCTCGCGTTCCACGTCGGCGGCGTGATCAACCACAGCATCTTCTGGAAGAACATGTCCCCCGAGGGAGGCGACAAGCCCGAGGGTGAACTCGCCGCGGCCCTGGATGACGCGTTCGGGTCCTTCGACGCGTTCCGCGCCCACTTCACCGCCGCCGCGACGTCCCTGCAGGGCTCGGGCTGGGCGGTGCTGGCGTACGAGCCGCTGGGGAAAAACATCGTGATCGAGCAGCTCTACGACCAGCAGGGCAACGTGCCCGTGGGTACCGTGCCGCTGTTGATGCTGGACATGTGGGAGCACGCGTTCTACCTGGACTACGTCAACGTCAAGCCCGACTACGTCAAGGCGTGGTGGAACCTGGTGAACTGGGCCGACGTCCAGACCCGCTTCCAGGCCGCCCGCACCGGGGCCTCCACCCTCATCACCCCCGGCCTCTGACAACCGGCCCCTGACACCCGGCCCTAACACCCGGCCCCTGACAGCCCGGCCCCTGACAACCGGACCCCGAAGGGCCGCCGACGGGCATGGGCAGGCACCACGCCCGCCCGATCCCGGCGAACACCGTCATGAGTGCGCGCGGAACGCCGCGCTGAGTAAGGTTGGAGCCGTGCAGGGAGAGATCCCGGCACGGCTCCCATGACGGGACACCGCTCCGCAGGGAGCCAGCAGGACCCGATCCACGTCGGCACGATGGTGTGCCCGGTACAGATTTATCCGTCGCCGGCGTCACCCGAGAAGGGTCAGCACGGCGGCACCACCTATGAAGGAGATGGAAACCAGTGACTACTCGTGTTGGAATCAATGGCTTCGGCCGCATCGGTCGCAACTACTTCCGCGCGGCCCTCGAGCAGGGCGCTGACCTCGAGATCGTTGCCGTCAACGACCTGACGAGCCCCGAGGCCCTCGCCCACCTGCTCAAGTACGACTCCGTCACCGGCCGCCTCAAGGCCTCCGTCGAGGTCGACGGCGGCGACCTCGTGGTCGGCGGCAAGCGCGTCAAGGTGCTCGCCGAGCGCGACCCCGCGAACCTCCCCTGGAAGGACCTCGGCGTCGACATCGTCATCGAGTCCACCGGGTTCTTCACCAAGGCGTCCGACGCGCAGAAGCACATCGACGCCGGAGCCAGGAAGGTCCTGATCTCCGCTCCCGCATCCGACGAGGACCTCACCGTGGTGCTCGGCGTGAACGACGGCGACTACGACCCCGAGAACCACCACATCATCTCCAACGCGTCCTGCACCACGAACTGCCTCGGCCCCCTCGCCAAGGTGCTGAACGACTCCTTCGGCATCGAGCGCGGCCTCATGACGACCATCCACGCGTACACCGCGGACCAGAACCTCCAGGACGGGCCGCACAAGGACCTCCGCCGCGCACGGGCCGCAGCGATCAACATGGTCCCCACCTCCACGGGTGCGGCCAAGGCCATCGGCCTCGTCCTGCCGGAGCTCAAGGGCAAGCTCGACGGCTACGCCATCCGCGTTCCCGTCCCCACCGGTTCGGCCACCGACCTGACCGTCACCCTGGGCCGCGAGGTCACCGCCGAGGAGGTCAACGCCGCCTACAAGGCTGCCGCTGCTGACGGCTCACTCAAGGGCTACCTCTCCTACACGGAGGACCCCATCGTCTCATCGGACATCGTGACGGATCCGGCGTCGTGCATCTTCGACTCCGGCCTGACGAAGGTCCTCGGCAACCAGGTCAAGGTCGTGGGCTGGTACGACAACGAGTGGGGCTACTCGAACCGCCTGGTCGACCTGACCGAAATCGTCGCTGCCAAGCTCTCCTAGGCGATCGCCCGTGGCTTACGCATCGCTCGACGACCTCCTCGCCGAAGGGGTCCGGGGACGCCGCGTCCTCGTCCGCTCGGACCTCAACGTTCCCCTCGAGGGCGAGGTCCCGGAGCTCAGGGTCACCGACGACGGCCGCGTGCGCGCGTCCCTGCCCGTTCTGCGCAAGCTGAGCGAGGCAGGGGCAGCCGTCATCGTGCTCGCCCACCTCGGCCGTCCCAAGGGCGCCCCCGAGGAGAAGTACTCCCTCAAGCCGGCCGTCGATGCCCTCCGCGGGCTCGCGGACTTCCCGGTGAGCCTCGCGCCGGACACCACGGGGGAGGGTGCCCGCAGTGCGGCCGCAGCGCTCTCCGAGGGCGAGGTGCTCGTCCTCGAGAACGTGCGCTTCGATGCGCGCGAGACCAGCAAGGACGACGCCGAGCGTGCAGCGTTCGCCCGTGAGCTGGCCGCCCTGGTCGGCACCGACGGCGCCTACGTGGACGACGCCTTCGGCGCCGTCCACCGCAAGCACGCGAGCGTCTACGACGTCGCATCGCTGCTGCCCGCCTACCAGGGAGACCTGGTCAAGGCGGAGCTCGTGGTCCTCGAGAAGCTGACGAAGGACCCCCAGCGGCCCTTCGTCGTCGTGCTCGGCGGATCCAAGGTGTCCGACAAGCTCGCCGTCATCGAGAACCTGATCGGCACCGCCGACCGGATCCTCGTGGGCGGTGGCATGGTCTTCACGTTCCTCGCAGCCCAGGGCCACAAGGTCGGCGCGAGCCTGCTGGAGGAGGACCAGCTCGACACCGTCCGCGGCTACCTCGAGCGAGGTCCCCGGGACGGGACGCAGTTCGTCCTGCCGACGGACATCGTCGTGGCGGAGAAGTTCGCCGCGGACGCCGGTTCCAGCGTGGTCGCGGCCGACGCCATCGAGTCGGGCACGTACGGAGGGTCCGGCATCGGGCTCGACATCGGTCCCGTCACGGGCGAGGACTTCGCCGCGAACATCGCCGAGGCGAAGACGGTGTTCTGGAACGGGCCGATGGGCGTCTTCGAGTTCGAAGCGTTCGCCGGGGGAACGCGGGCCGTCGCACAGGCCCTCGTCGACGCCCAGGCGAACGGTGCCCTGACGGTGGTCGGCGGCGGCGATTCCGCAGCCGCCGTGCGCGGCCTCGGCTTCGCCGACGACCAGTTCGGCCACATCTCGACCGGTGGAGGCGCGAGCCTCGAGTACCTCGAGGGCAAGGAACTGCCCGGCCTGACGGCGCTCGCCCGCGACTAGCGGACAGCACCGGCACGACCAGCCGCCCCTTCCCGGGGCACAGGAATGGCGGGATCCGCACGGTCTGCGCGCCGTGCGGATCCCGCCGTCATGAAACGAACAGAAGAGAGTACGACGATGACCACCTCGACCAACGGCGCCTTCGACCGCCGGCCGCTCATCGCGGGCAACTGGAAGATGAACCTGGACCACATGCAGGGCATCACCTTCCTGCAGAAGCTCGCCTGGACCCTCGACGACGCGGGCCACGACTTCTCGCGCGTCGAGGTGTCGGTCTTCCCGCCCTTCACCGACCTGCGCGGCGTCCAGACCCTCGTGAAGGGTGACAACCTGGAGGTCGTCTACGGCGGGCAGGACCTCTCGCCGGAGGACTCCGGCGCGTACACGGGCGACATCTCCGGGCAGTTCCTGAGCAAGCTCGACTGCACCTACGTGCTGGTGGGCCACTCGGAGCGCCGCACCATCCACTCCGAGTCGGACGAGCTGCTCAACCGCAAGGTACAGGCCGCCTACCGGCACGGACTCGTCCCGGTCCTCTGCGTCGGCGAGGGCCTCGAGGTCCGCCAGGCAGGTACGCATGTCGCGCACACCCTCGAGCAGCTCCGCCAGGGGGTCGCCGGACTGTCGCCGGAGCAGGCGGCGACGCTCGTGGTCGCCTACGAGCCCGTCTGGGCGATCGGCACGGGCGAGGTCGCCGGCCCCGAGGACGCGCAGGAGATGTGCGCCGCTCTCCGCGCCGAGCTCGGCTCGCTGTTCGACGCCGAGACCGCCTCGAAGACGCGCCTCCTGTACGGCGGCTCCGTGAAGGCGGCCAACGCTGCGAGCATCCTGAAGGAGCGGGACGTCGACGGCGTCCTGGTCGGCGGTGCGAGCCTCGACGTAGCCGAGTTTGCTAGTATTGTCAGGTTCGAACAGCATCTGGTGACAGACTAGTTCCGTGCGCCTGCCGCTCCACCGAGCGGCTACCGAGCCTTGAAAGGGCCCCGTGGAAATCCTTCGTATCATCCTGCTCGTCCTGCTCGGGATCACCAGCCTCCTGCTGACCCTGCTGATCCTGCTCCACAAGGGTCGTGGCGGCGGCATGTCGGACATGTTCGGTGGCGGCATGACCTCGAGCATGGGATCCTCCGGAGTGGCCGAGCGCAACCTCAACCGCTTCACGGTGGCCCTCGGACTCGCATGGGGAGTCGTCATCATCTCGCTGGGACTCATCCAGCGGTTCGCCGGCGAGTCGTAGGGCGCCGGCCCGTTCCAGCCTTCTACGAAGAATGCCCCCGCTTCCAGCAGGAAGCGGGGGCATTCTCCGTAGCAGGGCCCGGAGGTCAGGCGGGCACGTCGTCCTCGTGGTCGATCAGGCGACCCGGCAGCTTCTGGGCGGCGTCCTGGTCGACCAGCCACAGGGTCTTGCGCACCCCGCGCACGCCGGCAGCCGGGACCTGGACGTGCCCGGCTCCCGCCAGGGCGAGGCCGACGGCGCCCGCCTTGTCGCTGCCGCTGACGGAGAGCCAGACCTCCTGGGCGGTGTTGATCGCCTCGAGGGTCAGGGAGATGCGCTGCGGGGGAGGCTTGGGTGCGTCGGCGACGCCCACCGTCGTCGCGCCCTTGGTGCGGATGCCCGCCATCTCCGGGAAGAGCGACGCGATGTGCGCGTCGGGTCCGACGCCCAGCAGGAGCACGTCGAAGCGCGGGAGGCGCGGATCCTGCTGCGCCGTCTCCCCGTCCGCCGCCAGTTCCGACCGTGCTGCCGCCGCGAGCTGTTCGGCGTAGTCCAGCGCGGCCGCGTCCTCGTCGGGGAACTCGTCCTTCGACCCGAACTCGTGGATCTTCACGGGGTCCACGGCGATGCGGTCGAGGAGGGCGGCACGCGCCTGGACGGCGTTCCGGTCCGGATCCTCGGCGCGTAGGAAGCGCTCGTCGCCCCACCAGAAATGGACGTTCGCCCAGTCGACGGCCGTGTGGGCCGGGGACTCGACGACAGCCTGCAGTACCGCGGTCCCGACGGATCCGCCGGTGAGGACGACCGTCGCCGTTCCCCGATCGCTCTGCACGTCGACGAGGCGGGTGATCAGTCGGGCGGCCACCGCAGCCGCGAGGGAGGTCTGGGAGGGATGGATGCTGACTTTCGGTTCAGCGCTCACTCGTCTGCACACTCCTTAGGTTGGTTCGGGCGAGACCCTCGGTGATGACCTCGCCGAATACTTCGTCCGGATCGAGCCGCCTCAGCTCCTCCGCAAGGCAATCGCGGAGCCCCCTGCGAGGAAGGGAGATGTGCTGGACGGGCTGGTGCGGCTGGTACAGCTCCGCGACGTCGTGGCCGGGACGGTGCAGCTCGATGTCGCCACCGCTCCTGGTCAGGCGCACGCGCTTGAGGCCCGTCCCTGCCGGTCCCGCAACGATCGTGACGGGAGCATCCAGCGCCTTCGTCAGCCAGGCGGCGAGCAGGACCGTGCTGGGGGAGTCGGACGCACCCTCGACCGTCACCGCGGTGATGGGCTCGTCGCCCTCCAGCTGGTCCAGCACGGCCGCGAGCTGGATCCGCCAGTTGGTCAGGCGGGTCCAGGCGAGGTCGGTGTCACCGGCGGCATAGGTGCTGCTGATGTTGAACAGTGCGGCCGTCGGGTCCGCCTCGTTCGCGGAGTCGGTGATCCTGCGGTGGGCGATGCTGCCGATCGACGTCCGGCATGCTGCCTGCGGGACGCCGTGCGGCCACCAGGCCACGATCGGCGCGTCCGGCAACAGGAGCGCGGACACGAGGGACTCGTTCTCGTGCGCGAGCTCGCCGTACCCGCGGAGCACGACCACCTCCGAGGCCCCGGCGTCGCCGCCGACGCGGATCTGGCCGTCGAGCCGGGTGGGCTCGTCCGGTGATTCCTCGGCGAGGACGATGATGCGGCACGGGTGCTCACGGCTCGCCTGGTTCGCCGCGTCGATCGCCTGCTCCTCGTAGCCGGACTTCGTGATGACGACGAGCGTCAGCACGCGCCCGAGCGCGACGACTCCGCCGCGGTCGCGCATCGCCATCAGTTCCTTCGACACCTTCGAGGTGGTGGTGTCGGGCAGGTTCACGATCATGGCCTTCTCCAGGTACGTCCGTCGGCTGCGAGCAGCTCGTCAGCGGATGCGGGTCCCCAGCTCCCCGGTACATAGGGTTCGGGCTGGCCGTCGAGGGACTCCCAGTACTTCTCGAACGGGTCGAGGATCTTCCAGGACAGTTCAACTTCCGCGTGCCTCGGGAAGAGCGGCGGCTCGCCGAGCAGGACGTCGAGGATGAGCCGCTCGTAGGCCTCGGGGCTGGACTCCGTGAAGGAGTGGCCGTAGCCGAAGTCCATGGTCACGTCGCGGACCTCGGTCTGCGTGCCGGGCACCTTCGAGCCGAAGCGGATGGTCACGCCCTCGTCGGGCTGGACGCGGATGACGACGGCGTTCTGCCCGAAGTCCTCCTCGTGGTGATCCCGGAACAGCAGGTTGGGGGCGCGCTTGAAGACGACGGCTATCTCCGTGACCCTGCGGCCGAGCCGCTTCCCCGCCCGCAGGTAGAACGGCACACCGGACCAGCGGCGCGTGTTGATGTCCAGGCGCAGCGCGGCGAAGCTCTCCGTCGTGGAATCCGCAGGGATGCCGTCTTCCTCCAGGAAGCCGTTCACGCGCTCACCGCCCTGCCACCCGGCCCCGTACTGGCCGCGTGCCGACCGTCCGGAGAGGTCCTCCGGCAGGGACACCGCCGCGAGGACCTTCTCCTTCTCGGAGCGGAGGTGGTTCGCGTCGAACGAGATGGGTTCCTCCATCGCCGTCAGGGCCAGCAGCTGCAGCAGGTGGTTCTGGATGACGTCGCGCGCAGCGCCCACGCCGTCGTAATATCCTGCCCTGCTGCCGATCCCGATGTCCTCGGCCATGGTGATCTGGACGTGGTCGACGTAGTTGGCGTTCCAGAGGGGTTCGAAGAGCTGGTTCGCGAAGCGCAGCGCCAGGATGTTCTGGACGGTCTCCTTGCCGAGGTAGTGATCGATCCGGAAGACCGCGTCGGGAGGGAAGACCTCCTCGACGATGCCGTTCAGCTCGCGCGCGGATTCGAGGTCGTGGCCGAAAGGCTTCTCGATGACCACCCGGCGCCACTGGCCGTCGTCGGGCTGCGCCAGGCCGTGCTCGGAGAGCTTCTGGCACACCGCCTCGAACGCGTTGGGTGGAATGGAGAGGTAGAACGCGTGGTTGCCGCGGGTTCCCCTGCTCTGGTCCAGTTCCTCGAGGCATTCCCTGAGGTTCTTGAACGCCTCGTCGTCGTCGAAGGCACCGGTGACGAAACGGATGCCCGCGGAGAGCTGCTCCCACACCGTCTCGTTGAAGGGTGTCCGTGCATACTGCGTCACCGACTCCCTGACCTGTTCCACAAAGTCCGCATGGCTCCACTCGCGGCGGCCGAAGCCGACCAGGCCGAAGCTCGGGGGCAGCAGCCCCCGGTTCGCGAGGTCGTAGATGGCAGGCATGAGTTTCTTCCGGGCGAGATCGCCCGTCACGCCGAACAGGACGAGCGACGAGGGCCCGGCGATCCGGCTGAGCCGCCTGTCACGCGGGTCCCGCAGTGGATTGGCGGCTTTCGCCGTCGTGCTTCCAGGCATACTCACCCGTTCCCGGAAAGACCCTGGCCGGAGGAGGCGAGGGTGGAGATGACGGTTCGCAGCTGTGCCACGCCGGCCGCCCGGTCCGTGAGGTGCAGGCGGAGGACAGGGCGTCCATGGTCCGCGAGCACCTGGGCGTCGCCGGCCGCCTGTGCGGAGATGAGCTCCCCGAACGTGAAGGGCCGGTCGGGGATGGCGAGGTCCACGCTGCCGGCACCGGTGAGCTGCAGGTAGGCGCCGATGGGCGAACCGCCCTTGTGGTACTGGCCCGTGGAGTGCAGGAAGCGCGGGCCCCAGCCGAAGGTGACCGGACGGCCGGTGGCCGCGGCGAGCGGCGAGCGGATCTCCTCGAGGGCCGCCTGGCGGTGGCGATCGAGGTAGGCCTGCACCGAGAGGTAGCCGTTCGCCGGGAGCGCGGCGAGGAGGGCCTCGAGGGCTTCGGCGACCGTGCTGGACGAACCGAGGAGGGAGGCGTCGCCCCGTACTTCGATGGCTTCGTCGACGAAGGCGGCGGGGGCCGGCTCGGGCTGTGCGTCCAGCAGGCCGCGGGCGGCCTTCTTGGCCGCCTCGACGTCCGGCTGGTCGAACGGGTTGATGCCCAGCAGGCGTCCGGCGACCGCGACGGCGTACTCCCAGACGAACAGCTGGCTCCCGAGGGTGCCGCTCACGGTCACGCGCGTACCGTCCGTGACCTCGTCGCTCGGTGCCTCGTCGAACGGCGCGAGGAGGACGGGCAGGACGTCGTCCGCCACCTCCGCCAGCTCCGGCGCGTCGAGCGAGGCGACGACGGGCAGCAGGCCGGTTCCCAGCTTGCCGGTGGATTCCGCGATGAGCTGTTCCGCCCAGTCGGCGAACCCGGGCAGGCCCGAGCCCGCGTCGGCGAACACGATCTTGTCGCGCAGCGGGGCTGTTCCGCCGAGGACGGCCCCGAGCTGCAGGCCCACGTTGTCGTCGACGTCGTCTCCGAGGAATTCCGCGCTGTCCTCGGCGTCGTCGAGCAGGGTCCCGATATCCGCTCCGGCGAGGCCGGACGGAACGAGGCCGAACGCCGTCAGTGCGGAGTACCGGCCGCCGACCTCCGGGTTCGCGTTGAAGACCTTCCGGTAGCCGGCCTTCCGCGACGCCTCGTCCAGCGGTGAGCCGGGGTCGGTGACGATGATGATGCGTGACGCCGCATCGATGCCGGCGTCGGTGAAGGCCTGCTCGAACAGTCGGCGCTGCGAGTCCGTCTCCACGGTGGAGCCGGACTTCGACGAGACGACGATCGCGGTGCGCTGCAGGTCCTCCTCGAGGGCTGCGCGGACCTGTTCGGGGTCCGTGGCGTCGAGGACCACGAGCGGAACGCCGGCCGCCTTCGTGATGACCTCGGGTGCGAGCGACGATCCGCCCATGCCGCAGAGCACGATCCGGTCGACACCTTCCGCCTGGAGATCGGCCCGGAGCCCGGCGATCTCCGGCAGCAGTGCGCGGGAGCCTTCGAAGAGGTCGATCCAGCCGAGGCGGATCGAAGCCTCCGATTCGGCGTCGCTACCCCACAGCGTGGCGTCCTTCGCCAGGAGGCGGGACGCGAAACGGTCCTGCACGAGGGCGGGTACGGCCGATTCGATGGCGGCGAGGGCCGCGCCGGACGCGGTGAGAGCGAATGAGCCCATGGGGATCAGCCCTTCGCTGCGTCGAGTGCGGTCTGGACGGTCTCGAGCAGCTCGGACCAGCTGGCGACGAACTTGTCGAGGCCCTCGGTCTCGAGCTGCTCGACCACCTCGTCGTAGGAGATGCCGATGGCGTCGAGCCGGTTGAGGACCTCGTTGGACTCCTCGTAGGTGCCCGTGATGGTGTCGCCCTCGACGACGCCGTGGTCGGCCATCGCCTCGAGCGTCTTCTCCGGCATGGTGTTCACGACGTCCGCTGCGACGAGGCCTGCGACGTAGAGGGTGTCCGGGAGGTTCGGGTCCTTGACGCCCGTGGATGCCCAGAGGGGACGCTGCGCGTTGCCGCCGGCGGACTTCAGGACCTGCCAGCGCTCCGAGGAGAACTGCTCCTGGAAGACCTGGTATGCCAGGCGCGCGTTGGCGAGGCCCGCCTTGCCCTTGAGCGCGGTCGCCTCGTCGGTCCCAATGGCGTCGAGGCGTGCGTCGATCTCGGCGTCGACGCGGGAGACGAAGAAGGATGCGACGGAGTGGATCCTGGCGAGGTCGTGTCCGTTCTCCTTCGCCTGCTCGAGGCCCACCATGAAGGCGTTGATGACGGCGCGGTAGCGCTCGAGGGAGAAGATCAGGGTGACGTTGACGCTGATACCGGCCGCCAGGGTCGAGGAGATGGCCTCCAGCCCCTCGACGGTCGCCGGGATCTTGATGAGCACGTTGGTGCGCTGCACCTTGGCGTGGAGGCGCTTGGCCTCCGCGACCGTTCCCGCGGTGTCGCGGGACAGGCGGGGGTCCACCTCGATGGAGACGCGGCCGTCGGCGCCGTTGGTGCGCTCGGCCTCCTCCGCGAAGATGTCGCAGGCCTGCGCGACGTCGTGGGTGGTGATGTCGAAGACGGCCTGGTCGACGTCGGCGCCGGCCTCCGCCAGCGCGCCGACCTGCGAGGCGTAGGACTCGCCCTTCTTCAGCGCTGCGGCGAAGATGCTCGGGTTGGTCGTGACGCCCACGACGTTCAGGTCCTCGATGAGGTGCTTGAAGGCGCCCGAGTTGATGCGCTCCCGCGAGAGGTCGTCGAGCCAGATGGATACGCCGGCGGCCGAGAGGTCAGCTGTGGGTGTTGTCATGATGTGCTCCTTTTCCGCTTCCGCGGAATGTGTGCTGGGAATTCTGCTGGAGGTGCGGGACGAGTGGGGGGCTACTGCTGGTCGCCGGTCTCGGTGGCCTGGTGGCCCGAGGCCATGGCCGCCGTGCCGTTGGGTGCCAGCGGGTCGGCGGCGACGGCCTCGAGGGAGTCCTTGGCGGCCGCGACGACGGCGTCGGTCGTGATGCCGAATTCGCGGTAGAGCGTCTTGTAGTCCGCCGAGGCACCGAAGTGCTCGAGCGAGACGCTGCGGCCGGCGTCGCCGACGATCCCGTGCCAGCTCTGCGAGACGCCGGCCTCGACGGAGACGCGGGCGCGGACGGTGCGCGGCAGCACGCTCTCGCGGTAGGAGGCGTCCTGGGCGTTGAACCACTCCAGGCACGGCATCGACACGACGCGCGCCGAGATGCCCTGCGCCTCGAGGGCCTCGCGCGCCTCGACGGCGAGCTGGACCTCGGAACCGGTGCCGATCAGGATGACGTCGGGGGAACCGTTCGTCGCCTCCGCGAGCACGTAGCCGCCCTTCGCGACGCCCTCGGCCGAGCCGAAGGTACCGCCCTCTGCTGCACCCTCGCCCCGCTCGTAGGTCGGGATGTTCTGGCGCGTCAGCACGATACCGGCCGGGTTCTCGGTGTTCTCGAGGATGGTGCGCCACGCGACGGCGACCTCGTTCGCGTCACCGGGGCGGACGACGTCGAGCCCCGGGATGGTGCGCAGCGAGGAAAGCTGCTCGACCGGCTGGTGCGTGGGACCGTCCTCGCCGAGGCCGATCGAGTCGTGCGTCCAGACGTAGATGGCCGGGACGCCCATGAGGGCGCCGAGGCGCACGGCGGGGCGCTGGTAGTCGCTGAAGATGAGGAAGGTGCCGGAGAAGGCCCGCGTGCTGCTGTGCATCACGATGCCGTTGACGATCGCCGCTGCGGCGTGCTCGCGGATGCCGAAGTGGAGTACGCGCCCGTACTGGTTGCCGGACCAGGACTTGGTCTGGCGGCTCTCGGGGATGAACGACGGCGATCCCTCGATGGTGGTGTTGTTCGACTCCGCGAGGTCGGCGCTGCCTCCCCACAGTTCGGGGAGGACCGGACCGATGGCGGTGAGCACCTTGCCGGACGCGGCACGCGTGGACATGTCCTTGCCCGCCTCGAACGAGGGAAGGCTCGCTTCCCAGCCCTCGGGCAGCGTGCGGGCCTGGATGCGCTCGAGCAGTGCTGCCTCGTCGGCGTGGCCGGCCTTCCAGGCGTCGAAGCCCTCCTGCCAGGCACTGTGCGCCTCGGAGCCGCGCTGCACCACGCCGCGTGCGTGCTCCAGGACCTCCGGGTCGACGTCGAAGTGCTTGTCCGGATCGAAGCCGAGGGCTTCCTTGAGTGCTGCCACCTCGTCCTTGCCGAGGGCCGAGCCGTGGATCTTGCCCGTGTTCTGCTTGTTCGGGGCAGGGAACCCGATGATGGTGCGCAGCGAGACGATGCTCGGCTTCGAGGTCTCGTTCTTCGCCGCGACGAGGGCGGAGTAGAGCTCGGCGACGTCCTCGACGTACTCGCCGGTCTTCGTCCAGTCCACGCGCTGGGTGTGCCAGCCGTAGGCCTCGTAGCGCTTGAGGACGTCCTCCGTGAAGGCGATGTCCGTGTCGTCCTCGATCGAGATGTGGTTCTCGTCGTAGAGCACCACGAGGTTGCCCAACTGCTGGTGGCCCGCGAGGGAGGACGCCTCGGACGTCACGCCCTCCTGGAGGTCGCCGTCGGAGGCGATGACCCAGATGGTGTGGTCGAAGGGGCTGGTACCGGCCGGCGCGTCGGCGTCGAACATCCCGCGCTGGCGGCGCTGGCCGTAGGCGAAGCCGACCGAGGTCGCGAGGCCCTGGCCGAGGGGGCCCGTGGTGATCTCGACGCCCTTGGTGTGGCGGTACTCGGGGTGGCCGGGGGTCAGCGAGCCCCACGTGCGCAGGGCCTTCAGGTCATCGAGCTCGAGGCCGTAACCCGACAGGAAGAGCTGGATGTAGAGCGTCAGCGAGGTGTGGCCGGGGGAGAGGACGAAGCGGTCGCGCCCGGTCCACTCGGGATCCGTCGGGTCGTGCCGCATCAGCTTCTGGAACAGGAGGTACGCCGCCGGGGCCAGGCT
This sequence comes from Arthrobacter sp. NPDC092385, assembly GCF_044755105.1. NCBI lineage: Bacteria > Bacillati > Actinomycetota > Actinomycetes > Micrococcales > Micrococcaceae > Arthrobacter > Arthrobacter sp. NPDC092385. The sequence goes on along the minus strand of NZ_JBIVQL010000008.1, from coordinate 121,307 downwards.
CATGGCCGTTCCCGGGTGTCCGTTGCCCACCTTCTCCACGGCGTCCGCCGCGAGGATTCGGACCGTGTCGACCGCCTTCTGGTCGAGTTCGGTCCAGGTCAGTTCCTGCTCTTGCGTCTGTGGCACGTTTCCGGGCCCCTCTCTGTGCGGAACGGCCATCGACGGGGTAGTGCCTGCAGGCACGCCGTCGGGCTGGCCGTTCACCATTGAATACTGCGAAGTTCGGCTCCGACCGCGGACAGCATCGAACCCGGGCGACTTGTTCCGGGCATGTTTCCACAGCGGGCTTTCGAACCCACACTATCCCTTCCGGCTTCCGATGCGGCTTGGGAGTCGAAGAATGTCGTAACTCACATCCGGGGGTTGTGCGGCAGCCGGGACGAGCCCTTGGAAGCGGCCCGGCAGGCGGCCCCTGGCCGGTACGAACGGCACACCCCGGCAAGCACCGGGTCCGCATGGCCGGGCCCCGATTTCTACAGAGCGTAAAAGGGTATGATGGACATTGTCTTTTACTCCGGAAGAAACGAAAGTGTTGCCTTGTGAAGACCCAGCAGGTTCCTGCTCCGGCACGTTCCCCGCAGGCCCGTCAGGGTTTCGGCCGCAAAGCGAAGGCCTACCTCGCCCTGACGAAGCCCCGCGTGATCGAACTCCTCCTGGTGACCACTCTTCCCACCATGATCTTCGCGCAGGGCGGGTTCCCCCCGCTCGGCCTCATCCTCGCCACCATGATCGGCGGCGCCCTCGCAGCGGGTAGCGCCGGGGCCTTCAACTGCTACATCGACCGCGACATCGACAAGCTGATGCACCGTACGGAGAACCGCCCGCTCGTCACGGGTGAAGTGACACCGCGCGAGGCCCTCGTGTTCTCCTGGATCCTCGGCGTCGTGGCGATCGCCGTGCTGTGGTTCGGCGCGAACCCGCTGGCGGGGATGCTGGGCGTCGCCGCGATCTTCCTCTACGTCGTCGTGTACACGCTGGTGCTCAAGCGCCGCACGTCGCAGAACATCGTCTGGGGTGGCGCCGCGGGCTGCATGCCGGTCCTGATCGCCTGGGCGGCGGTCACCGGGTCGGTCGAGTGGCCCGCCGTCGTCCTGTTCCTCATCATCTTCCTGTGGACGCCCCCGCACTACTGGCCGCTGTCCATGAAGTACAGCGACGACTACCGTGCAGCCAGCGTCCCGATGCTCGGTGCGATCGCCGGGGCCCGCGTGGTGTCCGTGCAGGTGGTGCTCTACGCCTGGGCGATGGTGGCCTGCTCGCTCCTGCTGATCCCCGCCGGCGCGGGCTGGGTCTACTCGGCCGCCGCGCTCGTGGGTGGCGCGTGGTTCATCCGCGAGTCCCACCGGCTGTACTCGCTGGCCCAGCAGGGGGAGCTGAGCAGCAAGGCCGCGATGAAGGTCTTCCACGGCTCCATCAGCTACCTCACCGTGCTCTTCCTGGCCCTGGCCATCGATCCCTTCGTCGGCTCGGCCGTCCTGCCCTAAGCCGGCGGCACCGGCCCGCGGGCGGATCCGGACGACGTCCGGGATGAGCGGCGCGGCCCGGTCCGCACGCCGCACCCCCTAGGCTGGCTGTCATGGACTTCACCGGCCTGATCGCCTACCCCGTCACCCCCTTCGCCGCCGACGGCACGGTAGCCGTCGGAGCCCTGACCGGCCTCGTCGACGGACTCGCGGCCTCCCGCGTCGATGCGATCACCGTGCTCGGGTCCTCGGGCAGCTTCGCCTACCTCGACCGCTCCGAACGCTCGTTGGTGGCACGCACCGCCATCGGGGCCGTCGGCGGGCGGCTGCCGGTCGCGGTGGGCATCAGTTCCGTGGGTACCCGCGAGGTGCTCGACGCCGCCGTCGACGCCCAGGAGGCGGGCGCAGCGGGACTCGTGCTCTCCCCGGTCTCCTACGTGCCCCTCACCGACGACGAGGTCCTGGCTCAGGTCCGGGCGGTGTGCGCCGCCACGGACCTGCCGGTCTGCCTCTACAACAACCCGGGCACCACCCAGTTCGACTACTCGCTGCAGGTGGTCGCGGAACTCGCCGCGCTCCCGCAGGTCGTCGCGTTCAAGGACACCGCCGCCGACGCCGCCACGTTCAATGCGCGGCATGCCGAACTCGCTCCGCTCGTCCCTGGCTCATTCAGCCACGGCGTGAGCGGTGATCTGCTCATGATGACGGGTGAGGTCGCGGCCGACGCGTGGCACAGCGGGCCGGCTGCGCTGCTGCCGGACTACTACGCACGCCTGCGGGCCGCCGTCCTGGGGAAGGATCAGCGGGAGATCGACCGCGTCCGCCACGTCCTCGGGCCCCTCGTGGACCACGCGGCCGGCCTGCGGAAGATCAGCGGGCTGCACCTCCTGGCGCGCGCCTGCGGCGTCGCGGCGGGAGACCCGCGCCCTCCGCTGCTGCCGAGCCCGGGATCCGAACTGCGCGAGCTCGGGCGGCTCCTCGACGTCCTCGAGTCCGAGTTCGACGACCGCTGACCCTGCATCGGATTCGGCGTCCTCCGGCCGAGGTCGAGGCCGACGTCGGCCTGGTCCTCGGCCCTAGGAGACGGCCTGGCGCACCCTGGCCCCGGAGTGCGTCCCCGGTAGGGCCTTCCGCGTCGTGCCGGTGTACTGCGCGTGGATGACCGCCGCCACGAGCAGCGACGCCCCGAGCATGTGCAGTGCCACGAGGGCGATCGGCAGGTGCAGGAAGTGCTGCGTGTAGCCGATGGCTCCCTGCACCAGCACGACGGCGGCAAGGATCGCGAGTGCCTTGCGCAGCTTCGCGTGGACCGGCGAGCGGTACGCGACGACCACGGCGAGGGACACCGTGGCGACGAGCAGGTAGACGGGGAGCGCGTGCAGGCGCGTCACGAGGTCCGGGTCGAGCCCGTTGCGTGCGGCGCCATGGTCACCCGCATGGGGACCGGAGCCGGTCACGATCACACCCAGGACGACGGCGATCGAGGTCAGGACGGTCGCCGTGGCGAGCAGCTGGCGCAGGAGGGGTGAGGCGGCCGGGGACCGCTCCGCGCGGTACTGCTCCGCCGAGAGCCGGGCACGATTGACGAGCACGGTCGCCAGGGCGACCAGGATCATCGAGACGAGGAAGTGGAGGCCCACGATCCAGGGATTCAGTCCCGTCCAGACGGTGATGCCGCCGATCACGGCCTGGGCCGGGATGCCCAGGAAGAGGCCGATCGACAGGCGGAAGAGGTCCCGGCGCTCCCGGCGCATACCCAGCACGGAGACGATCATGGCGACGGCGATCAGCACGAGCACGAAGGTCAGGAGCCTGTTCCCGAACTCGATGACGCCGTGGAAGCCCATCTCGGGCGTGGTGACGATGGAGTCCGGCGTGCAGCGCGGCCACTCCGGGCAGCCCAGGCCGGAGGCGGTGAGCCTCACGGCACCACCCGTCACCACGATGGCGATCTGCGACACGAGCGAGGCGATCGCCAGTCGGCGGACGACCGGCGTCGTGGTCCGGGGGAGCCGTCCGGTGATGCGGGAGAGCGCAGGGAGGGTCATGGTTGTCAGCTCCATTTGAACCAGCGGATGGCCGCCAGGCTAGCGAGGGCGGCCCAGGCAAGGAGCACGAGGCACGCGATGGGGTCGAGGATTCCGCCCACCAGGGCGCTCCGCAGTCCGTCGCCGAGGGCGGCGGACGGGAGCACGGAGACGAACGGCTCGGCGGCAGCGGGGAGGCTCGTCGCCGGGATGATCACGCCGCCGGCTGCGGCGAGCAGGATCCAGACGAGGTTGGTGACGGCCAGCGTGGCCTCCGGGCGGAGGGTGCCTGCCACGAGCAGTCCGAGCGCGGTGAAGGCAGCGGAACCGACGAGCAGCAGGAGCGCCGCCGGCAGGATCCCCCCGGCCTGCGGCGACCACCCCATCAGCAGGGCGGCGCCACCGATGACGACGAGTTGGACGGCGAGGACGGCGGCGACGGCGACGGCCTTGCCGAGGATCAGGCCCGACCGCCCGAGCGGCGTCGTCGACAGGAAGCGCAGCACTCCGTACCGGCGGTCGAAGCCCGTGGCGATGCCCTGGCCCGTGAAGGCGGTGGACATGGTGCACAGGGCCAGGACACCCGGGGCCGCGATGTCGATCCGGCTGGATCCGTAGGCGTCGAGCAGCGGCGTGATGACGAGGGCCGTGAGCGCCAGGAGGGGCAGGACGATCGCCAGCACCAGCTGCTCGCCGTTGCGGAGCATGGCCATGGCCTCGTACGCGCCGTGACGGAGGACCCGGACCGGCAGCGGCGCCGCGGTCCCGCCGCTCGCTGCGGTCGTGGCCCCGGCGGGGGAGCCGGCAGGGGTTGCTGCACCGGTGGTCATCGGATGCTCCGTCCGGAGATGTCGAGGAACACGTCCTCGAGCGAGCGCGGCGCCATGGAGATGGCCGAGGGCATGACTCCGCGCCCGGCCCACCACTGGGCGAGCTGCGCCACGTCGGAGGCCGTGATCGATCCGCGGAGGACGTACTGTCCGGGATCGGTCTCGCGGTGGTGCAGATGGGGGAGGAGATCGGCCGGGAGCGTGAGGCCCGGCAGCGTCTCGAAGCGCAGTTCGCGCGTGCCGTCGGCGTCCGTGTCCGCGGTCAGCGCTGCGACGGTCCCCTCGGCGACGGTGCGGCCGCCCTCGATGATGTAGACGTAGTCGGCGAGCTTCTGCGCGTCGTCGAGGAGATGCGTGGTGAGGATGACGGCGAGGCCGTCGGCGCGCAGTTCCTCGATGAGGTCGAACACGATCGTGCGGGACTGCGGGTCGAGGCCGGCGCTCGGCTCGTCGAGGAACACGACGTCGGGGCGGCCCACGAGGGCGCACGCGAGGGCCAGCCGCTGCTTCTGCCCGCCCGAGAGCCTGCGGATGGAGACGGCACCGAACTCATCGAGCCCGAGGCGCTCGGCGAGCGCGTCCACGGGGAGGGGCGCGTGGTACATGGAGGCGACATGGCGCAGCAGGGCCAGTGGTCGGACCGACGGGGGGAGGCCACCGTCCTGCAGCATGACGCCGACGCGGGCCCGGAGGTCGGGAGTGGCCCGGTAGGGGTCCTCCCCGAGGAGGCGCACGACGCCGCCGTCGGCGCGCTGCAGACCCTGCGCGCACTCGAGCGTCGTCGTCTTGCCGGCTCCGTTCGCTCCGAGGAGCACCGTGACGGCTCCGTGGGAGGCATGCAGGCTGACGCCGTCCAGCACGCGCACCATCCGCCCGTCGAGCGAGCCGACCGGACCGAAATCCTTGATCAGGCCGTCGATCTCGAGGGCGGGGGCAGTTGTCGGCACCCCAATATTCTACGTCAGGTAGTAGTGCTCCCGGAGGCCCTGATGGGTAGCCTCGCCTAAGTGGTGGGGCGGAATACATTAGGTCATGCTTATGTTGTGTATTTTGTCGCCAACGGGAGGAATGGACTGTGACCGCATCGCCCCGTGCCGCCGGTTCCGCGGCAGTCCGTCGTGTCCCCGACGCAGAACCCGCCAGCCGGGATTCCGCCGCTGCCCGACCGGCGGACCTCACGGCCCAGATCGTCTCGCCGGATCCGGACGAGCGCACGCGTGACCGCGTGCTGTCGGCCGTGCTCGAACGGGGTCCGGTCAGCGCCGCCGAACTGGGCGACTGCCTCGGCTTCACCCCCGCTGCCATGCGCCGGCACCTCGACGCACTCTCCTCCGACGGCCTGATCGAGGTGAAGCGGGTACGCAGTTCGGCCTCCGGGGCCGGCCGTCCCGCCCGTCGGTACGTCCTGAGCCGGCGTGGGCAGACCAAGATGGGTGACGACTACCTCGACATCGCAACGGCCGCGCTGGCGCAGCTCGGCGCGGCTGCGGGCCCGGAGGCCATCGAGGACTTCGCCCGCACCCGGTTCGCGGGCATGGAGGAGCGCTACCGTCCCATCGTCGACGCGGCCGGGCCCGATCTCGAAGCACGCGCCCACGCACTCGCGGGCGCCCTGACGACCGACGGATTCGTCGGCTCCACCAAGACGGTGGGCATGCCGCAGGAACGCGCGGGCCGGAGCACGCCTGCCGTGCGTCCCGTCATGCTGAGTGTCCAGCTGTGCCAGGGCCACTGCCCCATCCAGGGGCTCGCCTCGGCGTTCCCCGCGTTCTGCGAGCAGGAGACCGGCGTCTTCGCCCGGCTCCTCGGCGTCGACGTCCGCCGCCTCTCCACCCTGGCCGGCGGCGGCCATGTCTGTACCACCCACATACCCCTGGGACGGACGACGGCGGCTTCCACCGCACCGGCCGGCCACGTTGTTCCCGGTCCCGCCTCGCCGGCGGTCCCGGAAGCACCGGCTCCCAGCAATCCAGCAACGTTATCCATCCATCAGCAAGGAAGGCCATGATGACGGATCAAGTAGACCGCAAGCCAGCCGCGTCCGCAGTGCCGGAGTCGGTGATCAGCGACATCCTGGAGAAGAACCCGGAGCTCGAGGGCATCGGCACCTACCAGTACGGCTGGGCCGACAAGAACGAGGCCAGCGACAACGCCCGCCGCGGCCTGAGCGAGGAGGTCGTCCGCGACATCTCCGCCAAGAAGAACGAGCCCGAGTGGATGCTCGACCTCCGCCTCAAGGGCCTGAAGTACTTCGACCGCAAGCCGATGCCCGCCTGGGGCGCAGATCTCTCCGGCATCGACTTCGACAACATCAAGTACTTCGTGCGCTCCACGGAGAAGCAGGCGAACACGTGGGAGGACCTCCCCGAGGACATCCGCAACACGTACGAGAAGCTCGGCATCCCCGAGGCCGAGCGTGCGCGCCTGGTGTCCGGCGTCGCCGCCCAGTACGAGTCCGAGGTGGTCTACCACCAGCTCCGCGAGGACCTCGAGCGCCAGGGCGTCATCTTCCTGGACACGGACACCGCGCTGCGCGAGCACCCGGAGATCTTCAAGGAGTACTTCGGCACGATCATCCCCGTGGGCGACAACAAGTTCGCCTCGCTGAACACGGCCGTGTGGTCCGGCGGCTCGTTCGTGTACGTGCCCAAGGGCGTCCACGTGGAGATCCCGCTGCAGGCCTACTTCCGCATCAACACGGAGAACATGGGCCAGTTCGAGCGCACGCTGATCATCGCGGACGAGGACTCGTACGTGCACTACATCGAGGGCTGCACCGCCCCGATCTACACGTCCGACTCGCTGCACTCCGCCGTCGTCGAGATCGTGGTGAAGAAGGGCGCCCGCGTCCGCTACACCACCATCCAGAACTGGTCGAACAACGTGTACAACCTCGTCACCAAGCGCGCCATCGCGCACGAGGGCGCCACGATGGAGTGGATCGACGGCAACATCGGGTCGAAGGTCACCATGAAGTACCCGGCCGTGTACCTGGTCGGCGAGCACGCCAAGGGCGAGACGCTCTCCATCGCCTTCGCCGGCGAGGGACAGCACCAGGACACCGGATCGAAGATGGTGCACATCGCACCGAACACCAAGTCCTCGATCATCTCGAAGTCCGTCGCCCGGGGCGGCGGCCGCGCCGCGTACCGCGGGCTCGTCCAGGTGCGGGACGGCGCGAAGCACTCCGCGAACACCGTGCGCTGCGATGCGCTGCTGGTCGACACCATCTCGCGTTCGGACACGTACCCGTACGTGGACATCCGCGAGGACGACGTCACCATGGGCCACGAGGCCACCGTGTCGCGCGTCAGCGAGGAGCAGCTGTTCTACCTGATGTCCCGCGGGCTCCCCGAGGACGAGGCCATGGCCATGATCGTGCGCGGCTTCATCGAGCCGATCGCGCGGGAACTGCCCATGGAGTACGCGCTCGAGCTGAACCGGCTGATCGAACTGCAGATGGAAGGGGCCGTAGGCTAGCGATGGCTGAGACCACCCACACGGAAATGTCACCCGACACCGCTCCCGAGGTCACCGATCTCGGCGACCTCGACGAGAAGGCCCGCCTGGGCGCCCCGACTGCGATCGACGGGCTCACGGAGGAGGGCGAGAGCCTTTCTCCGCGCAACACCGGCTCCGAGCAGTTCGGCCTGAAGAAGCACAGCCACGGCAACGCCCCCGTGGTGCCCGAGGCGTCGCGCGGGGAGCGCCGCAGGTCCTTCGACCTCGCCGACTTCCCGACGCTGACCGGCCTGGAGGAGGACTGGCGGTTCACTCCGCTGAAGCGCCTGCGCGGCCTGCACACCGATGACCTGACGGGCGCAGCTCCCGTCGTCGAGGTCACGGGAGCGGGGAACGTCACCGTCGAGACGGTCGAGCGCGGCGATGCCCGCCTCGGCACCGCGGCGACGCCCGAGGACCGCGTCTCGGCCGCCGCCTGGAACGCCTTCACCACGGCGACCGTCATCACCATCCCCAGGGAGACGGTGGCCGACGGCGAGGTCATGGTCAGCGTCACCGGGTCCGCGTCCGAGGCATCGGCGCAGCACATCCTGATCCAGGCCGAGGCGTTCTCGAAGGCCGTCGTCGTGCTGGACCACTCCGGTTCCGCGACGCTCGCCCAGAACATCGAGATCATCGTCGGCGACGGTGCGGAGCTCACGGTCGTCAGCGTCCAGGAATGGGACGACGACGCCGTGCACGTGTCCTCGCAGCAGGCGAAAGTGGGCCGCGACGCCCGTTACAAGCACGTGGTCGTCAGCCTCGGCGGAGACCTGGTGCGTTTGACGCCGTCGTCGATCTTCACCGCCACCGGCGCGGAGGTCGAGATGTACGGACTGTACTTCGCCGACGCGGGCCAGCACCTCGAGCAGCGCCTCCTGGTGGACCACGCCGTCCCGAACTGCAAGTCCCGCGTGACCTACAAGGGCGCCCTGCAGGGCACCGACGCGCACACGGTGTGGGTCGGCGACGTCCTGATCCGCAAGGCCGCCGAGGGAACGGACACCTACGAGACCAACCGCAACCTGATCCTCACGGACGGCGCGCGCTCGGACTCCGTCCCGAACCTGGAGATCGAGACCGGCCTGATCGAGGGTGCCGGACACGCCAGCGCCACTGGACGGTTCGACGACGAGCACCTCTTCTACCTGATGGCGCGCGGCATCCCCGAGAAGGCCGCACGCCGCCTCGTGGTCCGCGGTTTCCTCACGGAGGTCATCCAGCAGATCAAGGTGCCCTCCCTCGAGGAGCGTCTCTCCGAATCCGTCGAGCGCGAACTCGCGGCGGGGAACCTCTGATGGCGGACGCTCCCCGCGGCGAGCTCATCTGCGATGTCGACGACATCCAGGTGAAGCAGGCGCTGCGCGTGCTGATCGACGACTATCCCGTCGTGATCGTCCGCGACTCCGACGGCGAGATCCACGCGCTCGGCGACACCTGCTCGCACGCGGACATCTCGCTGTCCGAGGGCGACGTCGAAGGATGCGCCATCGAGTGCTGGGGCCACGGCTCCCAGTTCGACCTGCGCAGCGGCCAGCCGCTCCAGCTCCCGGCGTACGAGCCCGTCCCGGTCTTCGCGCTCGAGATCCACGACGGCAGCGTCTATGTCGATATCACGACGGTCACCAACGGAGCCCCCGCCCCGCAGTTCGGCTAGCGCCGCCGTCCCCGCACTTCCTGCACATTTCCTGCACAGCAGGCGAAGGAGAAAAGAACACGATGTCCACACTTGAAATCAAGGACCTGCACGTCAGCATCGACACCGAGCAGGGCAACATCCCCATCCTCAAGGGCGTCACGCTGACGATCAACACCGGCGAGACCCACGCGATCATGGGCCCCAACGGTTCCGGCAAGTCCACCCTGGCGTCGACGATCGCCGGGCACCCCCGCTACAAGGTCGACAGCGGGTCGATCACCCTCGACGGCGAGGACGTCCTGTCCATGAGCGTCGACGAGCGTGCCCGCGCCGGTCTCTTCCTGGCCATGCAGTACCCGGTCGAGGTCCCCGGCGTCACGATGACCAACTTCCTGCGCACGGCGAAGACCGCCCTCGACGGCGAAGCGCCGAGCCTGCGGCACTGGACCAAGGACGTCAAGACGGCCATGGCGCAGCTGCGCATCGATGCCGATTTCGCCCAGCGCAACGTCAACGAAGGCTTCTCCGGCGGCGAGAAGAAGCGCGTCGAGATCCTCCAGCTCGAGCTCTTCCGCCCGAAGTTCGCGATCCTCGACGAGACCGACTCCGGCCTCGACGTCGACGCCCTCAAGGTCGTCTCCGAGGGAGTCAACCGCGAGCACTCGAAGGGCGAGATGGGCACGCTGCTCATCACGCACTACACGCGGATCCTGCGCTACATCAAGCCCGACTTCGTCCACGTGTTCGTCGCCGGGCGCATCGCCGAGGAGGGCGGACCGGAACTCGCCGACCGCCTCGAGGAAGAGGGCTACGATCGGTTCACGGCCCAGGCCGGAGCCGAAGCCTAGGACCATCCCGGCACGTGCGCGTGCCACCCCGTATGAAGGTCGCGTGAAAGGAAGAGTTCGATGAGTGATGTGCAGCAGGCGCAGACCGCGCTCGATGACATCGAGGAAGCGCTGCGGGACGTGATCGACCCGGAGCTCGGGGTGAACGTCGTCGACCTCGGGCTCCTCTACGGCCTGACGTATGCGGAGGACGGCGCCCTCCTGATCGACATGACCCTCACCACGGCGGCGTGCCCGCTGACCGACGTGCTCGAGGAGCAGGTGGGCCAGGCGCTGGACGGCGTGGTCGACGAGTGGCGGTTGAACTGGGTGTGGATGCCGCCGTGGGGTCCCGAGAAGATCACCGAGGACGGCCGCGACCAGATGCGGGCCCTCGGCTTCAACATCTGAGCGGTCCGGCAGCAGAACGGGAGGGTGGTTCCAGCGGCGGCTGGGACCGCCCTTCCGTCGTCTCAGGCTCAGGCTCAGGCTCAGGCTCCGGTTCCGAGGTGACCTTCGGCCCTGGTCGGCGTGCCCGTGTCGTCCTACCGTGGATCGCAGGCAACCGATCAGACGGGACACGCGATGGCCGCAGTAGAGGTCCGGGATCTCCGGAAGTCGTACGGCGACCTCACGGTGGTCGACGGGGTGTCCTTCACGGTGGAACCCGGTGAGGTCTTCGCGCTGCTCGGGCCGAACGGCGCCGGCAAGACGACGACGGTAGAGATCCTGGAGGGACACCGACGCGCTGATTCCGGCACGGTGTCGGTACTCGGGTCCGATCCGGCGATGCACGAGCGCGGGTTCCTCGAGCGGATCGGAATCGTGCTCCAGGATGCCGGCTTCGACGAGGACTTCACCGTCGCAGAGCTCCTGGTCCTGCAGCGCGGGCTGTATCCGCGCCGGTTGGCGGTGGATGCGCTGATCGGCCAGGTGGGGCTCGCCGAGAAGCGGAACGCGCGGGTGAAGACCCTCTCGGGCGGCCAGCGTCGCCGGCTCGATCTCGCGCTCGGCCTGGTCGGGGATCCCGAGATGCTCTTCCTCGACGAACCGACCACGGGTTTCGACCCGTCCGCACGGCACCACGCGTGGGGGCTGGTGGAGGGCCTGCGGGACCTGGGGAAGACCGTCCTCCTGACGACGCACTACCTCGACGAGGCGGAGCACCTCGCGGATCGCGTGGCCGTCATGGTCCAGGGCCGCATCGTGGCGATGGGGACACCGACGGAACTGACCTCCGCACAGCGCGGCGTCGTGGTCTCCTTCCGGATACCGCGGGGAGTTCCCGTGACGAGTCTTCCGGAACTCGGGTGCACGCCGGTCCCCGAGGGCGCGGGGTGGACCCTCTCCACGGTGCATCCTGCGGCGGTGCTCCATGCGCTCTCGGGCTGGGCGCTCGAACACGGGATCGAACTCCCGGCACTCGAAGTCCGCCGTCCCTCGCTCGAGGACGCCTACCTGGCGCTCGTCGGCCCCGCAGCCGGGGTGGAGCGGGAGGACGCCTCCGCCCCAGGGGGCCGGGCGTGATCGGCGGGGCCACGCGTGGCGCCGGTCGGGCGGGCGCCGTCCGGATCGCCCGTGACCAGCTGGTGCACGCCGTGCGCGCGCTGTGGCGGACGCAGGTGGTGCTGATCTTCACCTTCGCGATGCCACTGCTCTGGCTGCTCGTGGTCGGACTGCTCGCCGGCAACGACGCGGTGGGCGAGGACGGCGTGCGCGTCATGCAGTTCGCGGCACCGACCGCGATCGCGATGGGTACCTTCTACGCCACCCTGCCGCCGGTGGCGATCTCCGTGGCGGAGGCCCGGGAGAGCGGTGTGCTGAAGCGCCTGCGCGGAACGCCCCTGCCCGGCTGGTGCTATTTCTTCGGGCAGATCGGCGCCGCGCTGCTGTTCGCGCTGGGCTCACTCGTGGTGACGGTGCTGCTCGCCGTTCTGCTGTACGAGGTCCGCCTGCGCCCGGAGACGCTCCTCGCCGCGGCCGTCACCCTGGTCCTCGGCGGGATGGCGTTCTCGGCCGTCGGCCTCGCGATCGGCTCGCTGAGCCCGTCCGCTTCCATCGCCGAGGCCGCATCCATCGGGGCGGCCGTGGTGCTCTCCTTCATCTCGGGGCTCTTCTTCGTGGGTGGAGCCCTGCCGGCCTGGCTCGACGACGTCGCGTCCGTATTCCCGCTGAAACCCTACGCCGACTCCCTGCAGGACCAGTTCAACCCCTTCCTGCCTGGGAACGGCTGGCACCCTGCGAACCTCGCGGTCATCGCGGCCTGGCTCCTCGCCGGCACCCTGGTCAGCCTCCATGCCTTCCGATGGGAGGGCTCCCGTGCCACCGGCGCCCCTCGTCGGCCGTTCCGGGCGCCGTCGTCCGCCGGTTCGTCCGTTGGTTCGTCCGCCGGTCCGTCCGCTGGTCCGTCCGCGGGTTCGTCCGCGGGTTCGTCCGTTGGTTCGTCCGTTGGTCCGTCCGCCGGCCCGTCACCGGGCGGGTCCAGGACGAGCGAGGTCCGCCGGCCCTCAGCACTCGCGCTCCTCGAACGCCAGGCGGGCGCGGCGCTGCGCGGCACGGCGCGGCGGCCGGGTGATGTGTTCTTCTCGGTCGTCCTGCCGGTCGGCCTCTTCGCGCTGATGGTCACCGTCCAGCCGGGCGACACGACGGCCGACGGCCGACCTGCGGTACTGGCCATCGGTGCCAGCATGGTCACCTGGGGTGCGGGCGTCGCCATGTTCATGAACCTCTCGGAGGGTGTTGCCCGCGCGCGCGATTCCGGGCAGCTCAAGCGGATGCGGGGCACGCCGCTGACGGCCGTGGAATACCTTGCCGGGAGGACCGTCGCAGGATTCACGCTCACGGTGGTCATCCTTGCCGCCATCCTCCTGCTCGGAGCGGTGGCGTACGGCCTTCGGATCGGTCCGGCCGGGCTGCTGCTCGGGCTGGTGGTCCTCCTGCTGGGCGCCGTCTGCCTGGCGGCGTGCGGGTTCCTGCTGGCCACCCTGGTGCCGAACGCACGGGCCGTCGGCACCGTCGGCCTGGCCATCCTCTTCCTCCTCTCCTTCTTCTCGGACGTCTTCCTCAACGACGGACCGGAATGGATGGGCACCGTCGGGTCGCTCTTCCCGCTCAAGCACCTGCAGAACGGGCTGGTCGCGGCATGGGACACGGCGGGGGCCGAGGTGCCGTGGCCGGACCTCCTCGTGCTGGCGGTGTGGGCGGCCGCCGCCGGGTCACTCGCGGCGCGTCGGTTCCGCTGGGAGCCCGTGACCGCGTGAGCCGCCGACCGGCCGGGTGCAGCGCGCGATCGCCGGACGTGCGCCCGACGGGCAGGCCGGCCGGGCCCGATCGGCGGACCCGGCCGGGGGGAGCAGGCGCATGAGCGGATGGCATGGGCTGAGCACGGCCGACGTGCTGGACCGGAGGGCCCGGGGGCTCGTCAACACCCGCCCCGACACGACCGGGCGTTCGTTCGTCCGCATCCTGCAGGCCAATGTGCTCACCCTCTTCAACGCGGTCGTCGGTGGGTGCTTCCTGGCACTGCTGCTGCTCGGAGCGTGGCAGGACGCTCTCTTCGGGGTCTTCGTCGTCGCGAACACGCTCATCGGCGTCGTGCAGGAATTCACGGCCAGGCGTACCCTGATGCGCCTGGCCGTGCTCAATGCCCCGCGGGCGCTCGTGCGCCGCGACGGCGTCGACACCGAATGCGCGGTCGCCGCCGTCGTCCTCGACGACCTGCTCGTGCTGCGCCCCGGGGAGCAGGTGCCGGCGGACGCCGAGGTCGTCGACTGCCGCGAACTGGAGGTCGACGAGTCCCTGCTCACGGGCGAAGCAGTTCCCGTGCCCGCGCCGATCGGGCGTGAGGTGCTGAGTGGTTCGACGATCGCCGCCGGTGCGGGGCTGGCACGCGTCATCCGCGTCGGAGCCGATTCCTATGCTGCCCGGATCACCTCGGAGGCCCGGCAGTTCTCACTCGTGGACAGCGAGCTGCGGCGGTCGATCGGACGGGTCATCCGCTGGATCTCCATCGGCCTGGTCCCGATCGCGGCGATCGTGCTCAACGGCCAGCTGCAGGCCGTCGGCGGATGGTCCGCGGCACTCTCGAGCGGGGCGTGGCGCGAGGCCACGGTCGCAGCGGTTGCGAGCATCATCGCGATGGTGCCGGCCGGCCTGGTGTTCATGACATCCGTGGCGCTCGCCGTCGGCGCGGCCCGGCTGGCCCGGCGGCGGGTGCTGCTCCACGAACTCGCCGCCGTGGAGGGACTGGCACGCGTGGACGTGCTGTGCGTCGACAAGACCGGAACGCTGACGGAGGGCCTGTTCACCCTGGACAGGCTGGAACCGGTGGACGGGGCCCCCGACGGTTGGCAGCGGGCGCTCGCCTGGTTCGGCAGGGACCCGGCGGCGAACGCGACCGCGCTGGCCATCGGAGCAGGGGATCTCGGCGCAACGGCCGCAGGGGCACCTCCGGACGCCACGGTGCCGTTCTCGAGCCGCCACAAATGGAGCGGCGCGCACTTCCCGGACGGCAGCGTGCGTGGTTCCTGGATCCTCGGCGGAGCGGATGTGGTGCTGGGCGGGGCCGGCCGCGGGGACGGCATGGTCGCTCGGGCCGCCGCGACCGCCGCCTCGGGAGGCAGGACCCTGGTCCTGGCGCACTCGCCCCGGCCGTTTCCCCCGAGCGCCGATGCGAAGCAGCCGGTCCTGCCGGACGGCCTGCGGCCGGTCGCGCTGGTGGTCCTCCGTGAGCGTGTCCGCGCTGATGCCGCGGAGACGATCCGCTACTTCGGCGAGCAGGGCGTGCGGGTGATCATCATCTCCGGTGATGATCCCGGCACCGTCCTCGCGGTCGCCCGCGAGGTGCGGCTCCCCGGCGAGCTGAACGGTGTGGACGCACGGACGCTCCCCACCGAGCGGGACGCCCTCGCCGACATCCTCGGGACCGAGAGCGTCTTCGGCCGGGTCACCCCGGACCAGAAGAAGGCCATGGTGCTCGCGCTGCAGTCGCTCGGGCACACCGTGGCGATGACCGGGGACGGCATCAACGACACCCTGGCACTCAAGCACGCCGATCTGGGCATCGCCATGGGATCCGGCGCGCCGGCGGCGAGGGCCGTCGCCAACCTCGTGCTGCTCGATGGAGCCTTCTCGGGGCTTCCCGGCGTCGTGGCGGAGGGCAGGCAGGTGATCGCGAACGTCGAGCGGGTCGCCAAGCTGTTCCTGTCCAAGACCGTCTACGCGGTCCTGCTCGCCCTGGTCTTCGGAGCGCTGCTCTGGCCCTTCCCGTTCCTGCCGCGGCAGCTGTCCGTCGTCGACGGGCTCACCATCGGCCTCCCGGCCCTGGTGCTCGCCCTCCTGCCCAACGCCCCGCGGTACCGCTCCGGGTTCCTGCCGAGAGTCGCACGGTTGTGCGTGCCGTCCGGGGCCGTGGTGGCACTCGCCGTGATCGGAGCCGTCGCGTATGCCCATGCAGGGGCCGGGGCGCCGTTCGACGAGGTCCGGACGACGGCCGTCATCGCGCTCACGCTCAGCGCGATGTGGGTGCTCGTCGTCCTCGCCCGACCCTTCACCAGGATCACGGCGGGCATCGTGGTCGGAGCCTACGGCGGCTTCCTCCTGATCCTGTCCCTGCCAGCCGCCCGGACCTTCCTCGAACTCGCGGTGCCCTCGCCGGAACTGGTCTTCGTTGCCGTCGGCGTCTCCGTCGTCGCCAGCCTGGTGCTCGAGGTCGTGCACCGCAGCATCCGCTCCTGACACGCCTTCCGGCACCGCCACGCTCGCTTCGGGGCGCGCTCTACGCGTCCGGCGCGTCGGCGGGCTCGTCCACGTCGTGGTCGCCGAGGCCCCTCGCCGCAAGCGCCTCACCCGTCCGGTGTGCGTACGCGACCGCGCCGACGACCAGCGGGGTGACGGCCACGCGGGGGCTGCGCTCGAGTCCGCGCGCCCGTGCCGCCTCCCGGACGTCCACGAACAGTCCCGCCAGGTAGGGGATGCTCCTCAGCATGATCGACAGGGCGAGGGCGAACCGTTCCGGGTCGGCGCCGACCGCCCGGAAGGGACGGACGAGGCGGACGACGCCGTCGAGCAGGGCCTGCGTGGGAGTGGTGAGCGTCAGGGCCCGCGCTGCGAGCAGGCACGCGGCGATCCCCCCGACCACGACGAAGGCGCGCAGCCACCCCTGCGCGATGCCCTGGTAGAGCGCGAGGACACCGAGGACCGGCGCGGCCGGCAGCAGCATCCGCAGGATCCTGGCGGGAGGCACGTGCGCACCGGCCACCAGGCAGGCGAGGGCCACCACCAGGGCGACGGCCGTCGTCGGCGGGGAGCGCCAGGCGACCACGGCGACGGCACAGGCGAGGGAGGCACCCGCCTTGAGGGCCAGGGGCGTTCGGTACAGGAAGCCCCGGCCGGGTTCGTAGAGGCCGAGGGTGCTCCCGAACCCCCTCATGGGCGCTCCGGGCCGGGCACGGCAGCGAGGTCCCGGTACCGCGCAACGGCTTCGTGAGGTTCGCCGTCGAAGACGACCCTGCCGCCGTCGATCACGAGTGTCCGATCACTCTCGAGGGCGAACTCGAGGTTATGGGTGGTGAAGACCACCTGCTGGGGAAGCCCTGCGATGAGCGTCCGGACGCGCGCGTCGTTGCGCAGGTCGAGCAGCGTGGTCGGTTCGTCCGCGACGAGGACCCGCGGTTCCACCGCGAGGACGACGGCGAGGGCGAGGATCTGCCGTTCGCCACCGGAGAGGTCGTAGATGCTGCGGTCCGCGAGATGCTCGAGGCCGAAGCGATGCAGGAGGTCCTCGGCGCGCTGCCGGCGATCGGCCGCGGGCAGCCTCCTGGCACGGAGGGAGAGTTCCACGTCCTCGCGCCCGGTGGGCATGACGAGCTGCGACAGGGGATCCGTGAAGACGAAGCCGACGGTACGGCGCACGGCACTGCCCGCGGTCCTGGTGTCCCTGCCGAGAACCGCGACCGATCCGCTGGAGGGGATGAGGAGCCCGTTGACGAGTCGCAGAAGGGTGGACTTGCCGGATCCGTTGGGACCGATCACGGAGACCCGCTGCTCCGACAGGGTCAGCGTGAGTGGATGGAGGAGGGTCCGCGCGCCGTCGTCCGTACGGACCTCCGCATCCCGGAACTCGATCACGCAGTGGGCCGCTGCCCCGCAAGGAGCCGCGGGAAGGCACGGTGGACCGATACCGCGATCACCGCTGCGAGGACGTTCTTGAGGACGTCACCGGGGAGGTAGGCGGCGTCGATGACGATCGCGTCCCGGAGGGGCAGCCCCGCGTTGACCATGAGTCCCGCCACGCCCAGCGGATGGATGGTGAGCAGGCTCGCGGCGAGGCAGGCGAGGAAGAGGAGCCCGCTCCTGAACCGCGTCGCCCTGCGGACGACGACCACGGCCAGCAGCCCGGCGACGAGGGCCGCGAGGGGGAAGGCCACGAGGTAGCCGGCCGAGGGTCCGGCGAGGACCCCGACGCCTCCGCTGAAACCGCTGAAGACCGGCAGGCCGATCAGCCCGGCGACGAGGTACAGCAGGACGGCGGCCGCTCCACGCGCAGGGCCGAGCACGATGCCGGCGAGCATCACCCCCAGGGTCTGGAGGGTGATCGGCACTCCGAGCGGACCGACCGGGATACCGGGTAAGATTGCAAGGGCGGCAATGAGGGCGGCGAAGACCGCGACCAGCGAGAGATCGGTGGTATCCCACCGCTTTCTGGACGACGGCCGGCTGCTGCCGGTCGATCCGGCAAGGGTTTCCTCGGCTGGCTGCATGGCACACGCTCCTTCAGCAGCGGGCCGGAGTCGCACCGGCCGATCCGGTGATTTGTCGACTTCCTCCAGCTGTTACTGCTTCTGTACCGAGACTAGCGCCGGTCAACCGGGGATCCCTTGTGGGATTCCTACAACAAAACGCCGTCTCTGGCACCATCGAAAGGCCTCACCGTGATCAACGTATCGAACCTGGAGCTCCGGGCCGGCGCCCGCCTGCTCATGGACGAGGTGTCCTTCCGTGTGGACAAGGGCGACAAGATCGGACTCGTCGGGCGCAATGGCGCCGGCAAGACGACGCTCACCAAGGTACTGGCGGGGGAGTCGCTGCCGGCAGGCGGAAACGTGACCCGCTCGGGTGAGATCGGCTACCTGCCGCAGGACCCGCGCACGCCGAACATGGAGCAGCTCGCCCGCGACCGCATCCTCTCGGCACGCAACCTCGACGCCGTCGTCGGGGAGCTGCGCCAGGCGCAGGAGGACATGGCGAGCGAGAAGACCTCCGTCCGGAACAAGGCGATGGCGCGCTACGACCGCATCGAGGCCGCCTTCTTGGCCGGTGGTGGCTACGCTGCCGAGGCCGAGGCGGCGTCCATCTCCTCGAACCTCGCGCTGCCCGAGCGCATCCTCAACCAGCCCCTCAAGACCCTCTCCGGCGGCCAGCGCCGGCGCGTGGAGCTCGCCCGGATCCTCTTCTCGGGCGCGGAGACCATGCTCCTCGACGAGCCGACGAACCACCTCGACGCCGACTCCATCACCTGGCTTCGGGACTTCCTGAAGAACCACCAGGGCGGGCTGATCGTGATCAGCCACGACGTGGAGCTGCTCGAGGCCACGGTGAACAAGGTGTTCCAGCTGGATGCCAACCGCGCGACGATCGACATCTACAACATGGGCTGGAAGCGCTACCAGCTGCAGCGCGAGACGGACGAGCGGGCGCGCAAGCGTGAACGCACGAATGCCGAGAAGAAGGCGCAGGTCCTCATGGACCAGGCCAACAAGATGCGCGCGAAGGCCTCGAAGGCCGTCGCCGCGCAGAACATGGCCAAGCGTGCCGAACGCCTGCTCGGCGGGCTCGACGCCGTCCGTGCCTCGGATCGTGTGGCCGCCCTGCGCTTCCCCGAGCCGTCCCCTTGCGGCAAGACGCCGATGACGGCGGAGGGGCTCAGCAAGTCCTACGGCTCGCTCGAGATCTTCACCGACGTGGACCTCGCGATCGATCGCGGTTCCAAGGTGGTGATCCTCGGACTCAACGGTGCAGGGAAGACCACGCTGCTACGGATGCTGGCCGGCGTGGACAAGCCCGATACGGGGAAGGTCATCGCCGGGCACGGCCTCAAGGTCGGGTACTACGCGCAGGAGCACGAGACCCTGGACACCGAGCGCACGGTCCTCGAGAACATGAAGTCCTCGGCCCCGGACATGCAGGACGCGGAAGTCCGCGGCATCCTCGGTTCGTTCCTCTTCTCGGGCGACGACGTCAACAAGCCCGCAGGGGTGCTCTCCGGTGGGGAGAAGACCCGGTTGGCCCTCGCCACGATCGTCGCGTCCTCCGCCAACGTGCTGCTGCTCGACGAGCCCACGAACAACCTCGATCCGGCCAGCCGCGCCGAGATCCTCGGTGCGCTCAAGAACTACAGCGGCGCCGTGGTCATGGTCAGCCACGACGAGGGCGCCGTCGACGCCCTGGACCCGGAGCGGGTGGTCCTCCTGCCTGACGGCGTGGAGGACCTGTGGAACCAGGACTACCTGGAGCTCGTCACCCTGGCCTAGGTCCGGTGGCCCGGGCCGCCGGCCTACTCCGTCGTCACGCCCGATCGATCTATTCGAGCGCGTGCAGGGGACGCCTCCGCCCGTGGACGGCGGCCTCGCGGCGTCGTGGGCTGATCCAGATGCCGCTCGACCCGTCAGGAGCCCAGGCCTTCGGGATCTGGCTCAGGCAGATGGCTGCGTCCAGCATGCGCACGAAAGGAAAGATCAATCCGAAGACGAGGTACGCCGGACGCTTGAGGAGCACGGCGGCCAGTACCGACAGGAGGAAGTCGGGCACGAAGACACCCAGGAAGACGGCTTCCAGGGGTACGGCCTCGGCAAGCCACTCCACGGGCACGGGGAGTGACTGTGTCTGCGGGAGCGCGTCGACGATGAGGGACAGGGCCAGCAGCGGCAGGAGCGAGAGCAGGAGGATCCCGCTGACGACGAGCTCGACGATGTGGATGCACAGGTTGATCCAGAATTTCGTGAACCGGAACCGGTGCCGCCTGACGGTCTGCCAGAACCCGAGGTTCCATCGCCTGATCTGGCGCATGTAGTCGCCGAGGTTGTCGGGATCCTCCGTGTAGGCGACCGCAGCCGAGGGATGGAAGGCTATCCGCCCGAGCTTTCGCGCGTGCACGTCGAACGTCATGTTGAAGTCCTCGATCACGAGCCCCCGGCCCGCCACGTCGATGTGCTTGAGCACCGAGGTGCGATACATGCTCGCAAAACCCGGAACGATGTTCACGACGTTCGCTGGCTTGGCCGCCTGGCCGTACTTCAGAAGAAGCTGCACGACGAGATAGAGCCTGTCACGGTATGCCACCAGGAGACGGCCGATCAGCGGCCTGCGGCCGGTTCCGACGATCGACTTGGCGCGGCCGGCGACCGCGGCGACTCCCTGATCTGCGAAGAGCGGGAGCCCGGTCGTCAGGTAGTCCCTGGTGGGGCGGGTATCCGCATCCAGGATGAGCACCACTTCGAACCGTTCGCACAATTCGAAGTACCTGATCCCCTCGGCCAGCGCGCCTGCCTTTCCGCGGTTGACCTCGAGGTCCAGCACGTTGACCCCCATTCCCCGAGAGATCCGGACGGTCTCGTCGGTGGATCTGTCGGAGATCACATGGATGTTCGACGCCGGCACCAGGGCCGTCGCCGCGCTGATCGACTTCGCGATAGACGCCGCTTCGTTGTGTGCGGCGATCAGCACGGCGACCTCGCTGATCTCGGGCGTGCCCGGCAGGCGTGATGCGCCACGTGTGGACGGCGCGCGCCGGTACGCCTCGCCCACGCCGCGGCACGCGCCGGCGAGAGTCCAGAAGGTCGTGCTGAAACCCACCACCAGCAGGATCACGAGCATGAAAGTCAGGAAGTCCATGATTCTCCGATACCGTTACGCGAGCTTCTGGTGACCATTGCGCTGCCTCTTCATTGGACTTGGCTGGTGGTGACGATTCTTCGCCAGGGCCCGTCGGGGACATCCTCGGCATCGACGAACTGCCAGTCGACGCGGTCCTCCGCGCCGTCGAGGTTCTCGTAGCCGAGACAGCCGTTCAGGGCAGGCGATACGTCCAGGCCTGCGCCGTTGTACTCGGTGCTCGCAGGCCGCCGGTCGTCGCTCCCGAAGACATAGGCGCTGTCGTTGTACACGGCCGGGCCGGCGTCCTGGATCTGTCCGTAACACACGGCCGACCCCTTCTTCAGCTTCACCCACCGGTTCTTCATGAAACTGTGCCGATCACTGGTCAGCAGCGCCGGGTTGTCCGCGGCCTCCGCGGCGGCCCACGGGATGACCGTGCCACGGCGTGCGAAGGCCTCCGGGTTGTTGACGTCGTCGAAGGGCAGGTCCAGGTAGAACGGGTTCTGCAGAGGCGTCATGCTGCTGGGGAAATAGTCGTTCTCAGCCACGCGTCGCTCGGTCGCGCAACCGTCGGCGGTCAGGACGCCGTCGCACCCGCCATAGCTCTCCATCCAGCGCGAATCGTAGGTGGAGAACACCTGGCTGCCGTCCGAGGCCGAAGCATCGTGGATCTCACCGACCCAGAAGGTCGTCGAGACGATGTTCGTGTGCCACGGGTACTTCGAATCCTCCTGCGAGGCGACGATCGCCGTCGTCCCGGCGATGATCAGTGCGATGCCCATCACCGCGAACATGATCGAGGCCCTGGACGGTCGTCGGAGTAGTTCCACCGCAGTATCCTTCGTCCCTCTTCGTCGTCGATGATCACCGGTTGTTGCTCCTACTTCCCCAACGCTCACCACCATGACGTCAGCTCCTTCCACGACACTGCGATCGAACGCCACAGGAGCGCCCATGAGGCTTTCATCGCGCTGCTGGCGAAGTCGCGCCAGTCGATGTCGACCGTCTGGCTGTAGTCGTCCGTGATGAGCGTGCCCGCACGCATGAGGTTCAGGCCGAAGCTCAACCCGTCGACGCCGTCGGGAACGGGGGGTGTGGTGAAGGTCGCGTGCGTCCACTCGTCCGTCGGAGGGAACAGGGGACTCGAGGTCCAGTAGGTCCAGCTCCCGTCGGAGTGACGGATGTAGATCTCGAACTGGGTCTCCACGCTCGATTTGTACCAGGCACCGAGATCGTAGGCCTTGGTCGATTCCACGGGGGGAGAACAGGTGCCCAGGTCCATGGTCGGCAGGAGCTTCGCGTCGCCGTCGACATGCTTGGATATGTGCAACCGGTGGCTGGTGTCTCCCGTGTGGGCATCGCCCTGGAGCGTGAAGGAACGCCGGTTCTCCCCCCAGCCGGCGCGCTGCCAGCACTCGGGCGTCTCACCGTCGGGGGCACGTGTCTCGTAGCCCGGATTCCGGACGAGGTTGCCGGACGTCGCCCGGGCCGGTGGGTCGGCGGCGACCTGTTCGGACCCTCCGATCACCTCGTCCACGGTCTTCACCACCGTGCCGTGCTCGGCACGGGCCGCCAGCCACACCGAGAAAGCGTCGAACACCGACGGCGGAACGGAGAGGACGCCCCCGGTGTCGTCGACATGGTGGAAGGTCAACTGCAGCCATCCTCCGGTGGTCTCCGCGTTCGTGACGGTGCCCTGGAGGTCCGCGAGCGTCCAGGTGTTCTCCTGCTGATTCGGCGCCCTGGTCCTGAAGGCATTCGCGGGCGGCATCGTCTCTGCAACGGGACAGTTGTCGCAGGTGTTGGCCACACCGAGTACGTCCGGGCTCAGGAGATCGCCCAGGCCGCGCGCGCTGTTGTAGCCGCACCCGGCAGTGATCCGTTCGGTCTCATGAGTGGCCGCCCCGAAGGGGTACGCAAAACTGGTGATCCTCAACCCGAGGTCCATCAGATTGGTCCGGTCCTTGCAGACCTGTCGCTGGACCTCCTCCGGGCTCAGCGCCGCCAGGTCGGCATGGGAAACCGTGTGGCCGCCAATCTCGTGACCGCCGGCCTGAAGGGCCCGTACATCGGCGAGGGTCATCTTTTTCGTCCCTGGATCCCCGGGGGCATCCTCTTCGGCGATGAGGCCCGACGAGATGTAGAAGGTGCCCTTCAACCCAAGCCTGTCCATGATCCGGGAGGCTTCGAGCTGATCGTCATGGCCGTCATCGAACGTCAGGCTGACGACCGTCTGCCGAGCGGGCATGTCCGTCTCGGCGATGGTGTCGATACCCGTCATGGCCGGCGCCGGTGCCGACCCGTGGATCGACCCGGCGAGGAGGAGGAGGACCAGAAGGAGGGCCGACAGGATGTTCTGCAGCGCGGCTAGGGGCTCGTGCGCCTGGTCGCACGAGCCATCCGACGACGCCGGGCGAGGGGGACCTTTGGCCCTTCGTCGGCGGATCCGCTTCACCGAATGGCTCCCGCGTGCACCTCACCCGGAGCAGTCGAGAGCATCGCCTTGGCCACCCGGAGGATGATCGTGTCTACGGTCGTGGTCGGCTTGAAATGGACGAGTCGCCCGGCGAGGGAATTGTCGGGGACCCTGCGCCGCATGTCCTCATAGCCGGTGCCGTAGGCCTGATCGTAGGGGACCAGGGTGATCTCGCTGGTACTGCTGAGCAGCTTGATCGTGCGCTCGGCCAGCTCGATGATGGAGATCTCCTGCAGGCCTCCGAGATTGACGGCGAGGCCCCGGGTTGCCGGTTCCTCGGCGATGCGGACGATCGCGGGAATGACGTCCCCAACGTAGGAGAAGCAGCGGGTCTGCTGTCCGTCGCCGTGGACGGTGAGCGGTTCGCCGCGCAGTGCCTGTCCCACGAGGTTCGGCACGACCATGCCGTAGCGCCCGGTCTGGCGGGGTCCGACCGTATTGAAGAGACGCACGATGGAAACCTGCAAGCCGTACTCGCGCCAGTAGGCGTGGGCGAAGGCCTCGTCGATCCCCTTGGCCGCGGCGTAGGTCCACCGTGACTTGAGCGGTGAGCCGAGGATGCGATCCGCGTCTTCGGACAACCGGTCCGAGGTGTTCTTGCCGTAGATCTCGCTCGTAGAGGCCAGGAGGAGGTCCGCCCCTGCCTCCAGGCAGGCGTCGAGAACGACCTCCGTGCCATGGATGTTGGTGCGGAGGCTCTCGAGCGGATGGTCCACGATCAGGTGCACCCCCACGGCGGCAGCCAGGTGGAACACCCGGTCGGAGCCGCTGACCACCTGGCGGACCGCCTCGCGGTCCAGGATGCTGCCTTCGAGGAAGGTGAAGGCAGCGTGGTCCCAGCTTTCCTTCAGGTTCTCCAGCGATCCGGTGGACAGGTCGTCGAGCACCGTGACGCTGTCTCCGGCTTTCAGCAGGTATTCGGTCAGATGACTGCCGATGAAGCCGGCGCCGCCCGTGATTACAGTCTTCATTCGTGGTTCTCCCAGCAGGTTCGTCGTGAGGTGAAGGATGGCCGCCCCGTCTAGAGGTGGAGGATGTTTGCTCCGTGGGGGAGACGGAACGTCGAATCCAGCACCGAGACCTCGGGTGAGATCCAACTGGTATCGGTGTTGCTGTGCGCAGTATGCAGGAGCACCAGATCCGCTTCGAAGCCACCGGGATCCTGGTTGTGCTCCAGGACGGTGCCGTCGTCGAGACGCAGGGTCGGGATCAGGTGATCGTGATACCCGACGACAGTGCCCTCTTCGAGGAGGCTCCCGATGATCTCGAGGGCCGGCGATTCGCGCAGGTCTTCGACATCGGGCTTGTAGGCGACGCCGACAACCAGCACGCGGGCGGAATGCAGCCCCCTGTCGCTGTCCGACAGGATCTTGCGGATCCGGTCGACGACCCTGCCGGGGCGGGCCGCGATGGCGTTCATCGCCTGTTCGATCACCGGAGTCGACAAACGGAGCCTTCGCATCTGCCAGAGCAGATAGTGGGGGTCGCAGGGTATGCAGTGGCCGCCCACCCCCGGTCCGGGTGTGAAAGCCATGAACCCGTAAGGCTTTGTGGCCGCGGCATTGATCACCTCCATGACATCCAATTTCAGGGAATTCGCCATGTCCGCGAATTCGTTCGCCAATCCGATATTGACGGCTCGGAAAGTATTCTCGACGAGCTTTGTCATCTCGGCCGCATCCGCGGAACTCACGACGTGGATCAACCGGGTATAGGTACCGATAAGAGCCTCCGCCGCGGCAGTGCAACTATTCGTGATTCCGCCGACGACCCGCGGCACGTCCTCGTGTGCGAAACTCTCGGTTCCCGGATTGATGCGCTCAGGGCTGAAGGCCACATGGATATTGCTTCCGGCGATCAGCCCGCGCTTCGCCAGCGGAGTAGCGAGGAGATGACGCGTACTGCCGACATACGTGGTCGACGTCAGGAGGATCAGTTGGCCGCTGACGGCCTGCTCGACCACGGCCTGGCACGCGGAGTCGAGTATCCGGAGGTCGGGGACCAGATAGGCGTCCACCGGCGTGGGCACGCAGATGATGACCGCCGCAGCCCTGGAAAGGCGCGTCGGATCGGAGGTCAGCTCGAAGGATGGATCCGTGAGGGCCCGCGTGAGGCGCTCCCGGTCCGAATCCACCAGGTCCGCTCGCCCGCTCCTGATGACATCGAGTCGGTCGGAGCTGACGTCGACGCCGAGCACCCTCGCGCCGGCGGCGCTGAAAGCCAACGACGTGGGCAGGCCGACGTAGCCCATCCCGACGATCGCGACGTCGAAGTCGAAGGCGCGGGGCGCTTCATCCTGCGGCGCTTCGAACGTCGTGGGCAAAGGGTCCAGCAATTTCGTCGCCTTGCGCCTGCTCCACAATTTCGGACCAGCAACCAGATTTCCAGTCATAACTACATCCTTCTCTAACGACGATTCCGGTCCTGATTCGGAAGGCGACCTTTGAATGCCTGTGTGCGGTGTCCATGCACGGAGCCATGGCTGTATTGACAGGTTGCAGTGGATCCATCGCCGCAAACGTCACTCTATAAAGTGCTTTCTCCACGTGCACGAGTGAAATGCACGCGACTCCGACTCGGAACACTCGGAAGGACCACCTGCAATTCGGGACCGGCTACGTGCAAATCCCCACGCCATTACTGACACCGCAGGGGGATCGGGCCGCCGCAGCCGGCTGGGAGCCCCTGGATGCCTCCGGCCTATCCGGCAGGGGTCGGGAGAGGACCGCCGCCCGGCACCCCGACAGGAAGCACCGGAGCGGCGTGTAGTGCCTGGCTGTACTGATCGGAGAGGTTGACCGGGTGGTTCACTCGCCCCGACCGTGCACCGGTCTGGCGTTCGCTGGAGGTTCTCCGACCTCGTGGATGGTGTGGCCGCCGCAGGCCGTCCTGGTCGCCGTGGCCCGCTCGATGCGCGACACGGTGAACCATCGCATTGCGTCGCGCAGCCGGCACCACCCGACCAGGTACCACTGGCCGTTTCTGGAGGCGAACAGCACGGGTTCCACGTCGCGGGTGGTCGTGGTCCCGTCCCTCGCGGTGTAGCGAAGACGGATCACTCGCTGCTCGGCCATCGCCTCCTCCAGTGCCGACCTGGTTGCGCGTGACGAAGGGGGGAGCGCGTCGACCCAGACGCGGCCGGCCAGCTCGTGGGCCCGTGCCCGGGTCCTGGGATCGAGGACGTCCAGGATCTTGTGGATGCCGGCTGCTGCCAGATCGGCGTAGGGGGCATCGGACGCAGCGGACACGGCCGCCATGAGCGCCACGGCCTGCGCCGGGGACAGGCTGACAGGCGGCAGGGACGCACCCATGGCCAGGCCGTAGCCACCGCCCGGACCCGGGCGCGACCATACGGGCGCGCCGCTGTTCTCGAGCGCAGCGAGGTCCCTCTTGACCGTACGCACGGACACGCCGAACTCTCGTGCCAGCCGCTCGGCGGAGAAGCCCCGGGATCCGTTACGGCGCAGCATCTCGGACAGGGCATGGAGCCGCTCGGTCCGCTTCACGGTTCCGCCCGCAACCCATTCATGACACAAATAGTGACATGCACCTGCCTGCAGCGCCTACGAGGGTAGTGGCATGACAACTACTACGAGCAGTCCGACCATCCTTCTCATCGCCGGCCACTGGCTGGGCGCCTGGGCGTGGGACGAAGTCCTTGAACACCTGAGCACCGACCACTCCCGTGCCGTCGCGATGACGCTGCCCGGTCTCGACGGGGACGATCCCGAACGTGCGGCGAAGACTCTCGACGATCAGGCGGCAGCGGTCCTGGACGTCATCACTCGACTCGCGGTGGATCAGCCCGTGACGCTCGTCGCTCACAGTGGGGCGAACGCCCCCGTCAGCCTCGTCCTCGACCGGCATCCTGAGCTTGTTCATCGGGTGGTGTGGGTGGACTCCGGCCCTGTGGCGACGGGCAGCGTCTTCGCCCCGGACCTCCCCGAGGGTCTGGCGGAGCTTCCGCTGCCGTCCTTCGACGTCCTCGCACAGCAGGCGAGCCTCGAAGGCCTGAGCGCGGAGGTCCTCGAGCGTTTCCGGGCCCGGGCCGTCCCCGAGCCCGGCCCCGTGCTTCGCCAGCCCGTCGAGCTGACGAACGATGCCCGCCGCAGGGTCCGGACCACGCTGGTGTGCTGCTCCATCCCGGGCGCGCAGGTGCTGGAGCTGGCCCGCGCAGGCCATGCCATGTTCGCCGAGGTCGGGAACCTCGAGCACCTCGACGTCGTCGACCTCCCGACGGGCCATTGGCCCATGTGGAGCCGTCCCCGCGACCTGGCCGCGGTCATCCGGTCAGCGGAGTAGGCTCCTCGCCGAACAGGACCACGACCGATCGACGTGTCCGGTCGGTACACCTAGCGGATGCCCTGCGCATCGAGGATGGCGTCCTCTTCCTCTTCCGAGGACGGACGACGGCGCTGCCGGGCCGGACGCTCGGGAGCGGTCCCGTCCTGTTCGGCATTGCTCCTGCGCTGCTGTCGCGCGGCGTAGCCCAGCCCCACGAACGCCAGCACGCCGAACGCGAACCACTGCATGGAGTAGGAGAGGTGCGGCCCCTCATCGACGGAGGGCTTGGGCGCGGCGACCGGCGTCTGCGCCGCCGCCGGTCGCTCGAGCGCCAGGAGGCCGTAAGCGGCATCCTGCAGCGGGTAGTCCAATCGGTCCGCGAGTGACGGGAGGTCGATCGACGCGACCTGGCCCTCCGGCGCGCCGCGGTTGACCGCGGGCTCGCCCGGCTTCATCCGGGCCGTGACCTCGACCCGGCCCGCGGGAGGTGCCGGGATCTCGTCCGGCCGTCCCGCTTCGACATTGCCGATGGGCAACCAGCCGCGGTCGATCACGACCGCCGTACCGTCGTCGAGCCTGAGCGGCGTGAGTACCTCGTAGCCGGGCTGGCCGTTCATCGGCCGGTTCCGCACCACGACCTGCTGCGCGACGTCGTACGTCCCGGTGAAGGTGACGGGCGTCCATTCGCGGGCCGGGTCGTACGTGTCGAAGCCGTTCACGCCCGGCACGTAACGCTCGGGCGAGGCGTCGTAGTTCGCCTCGATGCGGTGGATGTTCTCCACGACCGCCTCACGGCGGTCCAGTTGCCAGCGCCCGAGGCCGACGCAGCCGGCGGCCAGGACCAGGACCATGGCGAGCCAGCCGAGCCAACGGGCGGAGAAGAGGAAGCGGTACACCTAGCGGGTCTCCATCGGTCGATCGGCGGTCAGGGGGAGCGTCTCCTTCCAGAGTCCGCGGTTCCGCAGGTACTCCTCGAACCACTCGACGTGGTCCGGACACGATGCCCACGCCTTCCTGCGCTCCGGGGTGTGGATGCGGGGGTTGTTCCACAGCACCTGCCACTGGGCGTCGCTCCGGCAGCCCTTGCGCGAGCACACGGGACTCCCGCCCCGTCCGCCCTGCGGCGTCGCGAACAGTCCGAGACCCGCGGGCGGCAGGCCGATCGCGGGTCCCGGAACCGGTGGGACGTCAGGCATCGGCGTTGGAGGACCTTCCCCGGGCGGCTGCATGCGAACCGTGCTGCGCCGGATGGGCCGGCTCGGTGTCGTCCAGGATCTCTCCGCTGAGGACGTCGTCGCCGTCGTCCGGCTCGGAGTCCACCACCCTTGCCTCGATCTCACGAACCGGGGCGCGGTCGATCAGGGCATCGCTGTGTCGGATGTTGCTGGTGTCGCTGCCGCCGTTGGCGACGATCACGGCGAAGTACGGCAGGAATACCGCTCCGGCGATCATCACCCATTGCAGCCATACGTAGGGCACGACGAAGACCAGGACGAAACAGACGAGGCGGATGCTCATCGAGACGGTGTACCGGATCATTCGTGTGCGCATTTCCTCGCTGTGTGATTCACGAGCGTCGGAGATGCTGTGGACGTCTGTGTTGTGCTTCGATTGTTTACTCATCACACTCCAAAAAGACTCCCTCCATTGTCTCACTCCGGGTCCCGTTCCCGAAGTTGAGGGATGCGCCGCTAGGATCGTCGGGATAGTTTGACGGGTAGCCGCGGACAGGGTCCGAGGGGCGGTTGCGCCCCCGCCGGATCGTCCGCCGGATCGCCGGGCTCGAACTGGACATCGAACAACGTGGACCCCTTCCGGCCCGCAGACAGAGGAGTTTCCCCTTGGCATCTGGTGCAGACAGCACGACGACGGCGTCCGGCCGCAGCGTCCTCATTACGGGAGGCAACCGGGGTATCGGCCTTGCCATCGCCAAGGTATTCGTAGCCAACGGCGACAAGGTTGCCATCACCTACCGAAGTGGCGACGTCCCCGACGGGATGCTCGGCGTCAAGGCCGACGTCACGAGCGAAGAGCAGATCGACGCGGCGTTCTCGCGGGTCGAGGCGGAGCACGGGCCCGTGGAGGTCCTCGTCGCGAACGCGGGCATCACGCGGGACACGCTGCTCATGCGCATGACCGAGAGCGACTTCACCGACGTCATCGACACCAACCTCACGGGCGCGTTCCGCGTGGTCAAGCGGGCATCCCGCGGGATGATCAGGATGAAGCGCGGCCGCGTCATCCTGATCTCGAGCGTCACGGGCCTGTACGGAGCACCGGGGCAGATCAACTACTCCGCTTCGAAGGCAGGGCTCGTGGGTATCGCCCGCTCGCTGACGCGCGAGCTCGGCTCGCGCGGCATCACGGCCAACGTCGTGGCCCCGGGGTTCATCGACACCGACATGACCGCGGAGCTGCCGGAGGACACCCGCAAGAGCTACCTCGCCACCATCCCCGCCGGTCGCTTCGCCTCGCCGGAGGAGGTCGCCGGTGTCGTCTCCTGGCTGGCCGGTGACGCCGCCGGGTACATCTCCGGTGCGGTCATCCCCGTAGACGGCGGCCTCGGGATGGGGCACTGAGGTCAGGCCAGCAGCACCCCGCCAGCACGCAGCACCATCCAGTCCTGAATAGAAGGAGCACCATGGCCACCCTCGAGGGAACCACAGCAATCGTCACCGGCTCGTCCCGCGGCATCGGCGCGGACGTCGCGCAGCAGCTCGCCGCGCAGGGGGCCGCCGTCGTCGTCAACTACCGGCAGAAGGCCCCGCGCGCCAACAGGGTCGTCGCGGGGATCGAAGCGGCGGGTGGCCGGGCCGTCGCCGTCGGTGCCGACCTGACCACACCCGAGGGACCTGCGGCCCTGGTCGACGCCGCCGTGTCCACGTTCGGCGGACTCGACCTGCTGGTGCTCAACGCCTCGGGCGGCATGGAGACCGGCATGGGGGAGGACTACGCACTCAAGCTCAACCGTGATGCGCAGGTCGCCATGCTCACCGCCGCCGTCGAGGTCATGCCGGCGGGGTCGCGCGTCGTGTTCATCACGAGCCACCAGGCGCACTTCATCGAGAAGGTGGAGACCATGGACGCCTACGAGCCCGTGGCGCGCAGCAAGCGGGCCGGCGAGGACGCCCTGCGCGCCCTCATCCCGCAGCTCGACGAGAAGGGGATCTCCCTCGTCGTCGTCTCCGGCGACATGATCGAGGGCACCGTCACGGCGACCCTGCTCGACCGCGCGACCCCCGGCGCCATCGAGGCGCGCCGCCAGGAGGCGGGCCGCCTCTACTCGGTGGCCGAATTCGCCACCGAGATCGTCCGCATGGCGACGGCTGACGTCCGCACGGGCCACACCGAGTACGTGGGCGGCGCCGAGGACTTCCTCGCCAAGAGCTGATCCGCGGTCGGGGGCAGTCGCCGCGGCGCCGCGTGAAGGAATACGGCCGCGCCGCGTGAAGGAACAGGGCCGCGCCGCGTGAAGGAACAGGGGCCCGCCGCGTGATCGCGGCGGGCCCCACCTGCACGGGAGGCCCGCGGCCCGTCGAGGCGGGCCCGTTACAGGCCGGCGAGGTGGCGGACGACGTCGAGGTCCGGAAGGTCCAGCGCCGCATCCGCCGCCGCGCGGACGGCGGGCTTCGCGTTGAAGGCGACGCCGAGACCCGCCGCGGCCAGCATGTCGAGGTCGTTCGCGCCGTCACCCACGGCGAGGGTCGCCGCCAGGGGCACGCCCGACCGCGAGGCCTCGGCCCGCAGCACACGTTCCTTCTCATGGCGGTCGACGACGGGCCCGGCCACGCGTCCGGTCAACGTCCCGTCGACGATCTCGAGGTCGTTCGCGCGGGCGAAGGAGAGCCCGAGGCGCTCCGCGAGCGGCGCGAGGACCTGGGAGAAGCCGCCCGAGACGACGCCGGCCCGGTGACCGGCGGACAGGTAGGCCGCGACGAGGTGTTCCGCACCGTCGCTCAGTTCGATCCGGCCGACGACCTCGTCGATCACGGTGGCAGGCAGCCCCTCCAGCGCGCGCACCCGGTGGTGGAGGGACTGGGCGAAGTCCAGTTCGCCCCGCATCGCGGCCTCCGTGACCGCCGCCACCTCGGCTTCCCGGCCGGCATGGGCCGCGAGCAGTTCGATGACCTCCTGCTTGATCAGGGTCGAGTCGACGTCCATGATCAGCAGCTTCGGCCCGGGCGCGTACACGGGCTGCCCCACGAGGGCCGCCCCGATGCCCGACGCCGCCGACCACCGGGACAGCCCGGCCCGCACGGGTGCGGGATCGGCGGGGAGGGCGACGTCGAACGTCAGGACCTCGTAGGTCGGCGTCCCGGCGGCCCGCACGTCCTCGACGTCGGCGCCGAGGGTCCGCAGGGTGCCCGCCAGCTCCTCACGGTGACCGTCGTCGAACCGCCGCCCGTAGGCGACCACCCTGGCCTTGTCCGCCATATGCCTTCTCCTGTCCGCGCCGATGCCGGCGTCGCCGTCGTGTGTCCGTGCCCGTCGCCGTCGTGCCCGTCGTGTGTCCGTGCCCCTCGCGCGGGGGCGCCGTCGGCGTGCAGCCCCGGGTTCCCTACCGCAGGGCATCGCCGGGGCCGCCCGTGACGCGGCACGCCCCGCCGGGACAACCAGGCGCGGGAGGACGCGCGGTTTCGCCACGGAGCCGCTCCTTAGCCTAGTGTCTAGGACCATGAGTGACGTTCTGGAACTGGCGGGAGTGAGCCTCGTCAGGGGCGGCAAGACCCTCCTGGCCGACATCGACTGGCAGGTCAGCGAGGGCGAGCGCTGGGTGGTGATGGGCCCCAACGGAGCAGGCAAGACCACGCTGCTGCAGCTCGCAGGGGCGCGCCTGCATCCGACGCGCGGCGTGGTCGGCATCCTCGACGAGGTCATGGGCGCCGTCGACGTCTTCGAACTGCGGCCGCGCATCGGCCTGGCGTCGGCGTCCCTCGCGTCGCAGGTCCCGGATCACGAGACCGTCCTGAACGTCGTCGTCACGGCGTCCTACGGTGTCACCGGGCGGTGGCGCGAACAGTACGAGCGCCTCGACGAGCGCCGGGCGTTCCGCCTGCTCGACGCCTGGGGCATGTCCCGCTTCATGAACCGCACCTTCGGCTCCCTCAGCGAGGGCGAGCGCAAGCGCGTCCAGATCGCGCGCGCACTCATGGCGGATCCGGAACTGCTGCTGCTCGACGAGCCCGCGGCCGGGCTCGACCTCGCCGGCCGCGAGGACCTCGTGAAGCGGCTCTCGGAACTGGCCCGGGACGAGGACGCCCCGGCGATGGTGCTGGTGACCCACCACCTCGAGGAGGTTCCTCCGGGTTTCACGCATGCGCTGCTCCTGCGCGACGGCGCGGTGGTGTCCGCCGGGCCGATCGCCGGCGTCCTGACCGAGGAGAACCTGAGCGCGGCGTTCGACCTCCCCCTCAAGGTGATCGAGGACAGCGGCCGCTACAGCGCGGTCGCCAGGGCGTGAGCCGGCCGGGCGCCGACCGCCCTGCGGGTCCGACGGGACCCTGATGCCGCTCATCGACCTCGACAGCATCGACGACCCCCGGCTCTCGGACTTCCGGAACCTGACCGACGTGCAGCTGCGGCTCGTGAAGGAGCCCGCGGAGGGCCTCTACATCGCCGAGAGCTCGAAGGTCCTGCGCCGCGCCCTCGACGCCGGCCATGCACCGCGGTCCTTCCTGCTGGCCCCCAAGTGGGTCCCGGACCTGGCGGACGTGCTCGACCGGTTCCCGTCCGTCCCCGCGTTCGTGGCTCCCGAGGCCACGCTGGAGGCGATCACGGGCTTCCATCTCCACCGCGGCGCCCTGGCGGCGATGCACCGGCCCGAGCCGCTTCCGCTCGCGGACGTCCTGGCCTCCGCCCGCCGGGTCGCGGTGATCGAGGACATGGTGGACCACACCAACCTCGGGGCCGTGTTCCGTTCCGCGGCCGCCCTCGGCATCGACGCCGTCCTCGTGAGCCCGCGCAGCGCAGATCCGCTGTACCGGCGGGCGGTGCGCGTGAGCATGGGCAGCGTCTTCCAGGTGCCCTGGGTGAGGCTCGACTCCTGGCCGGGCGGCCTCGCCACCATCCGGAGCGCCGGCTTCACGGTCGCGGCCCTGGCCCTGGTGCCCGGCGCCGTGGCCCTCGGCG
This sequence comes from Arthrobacter sp. NPDC092385, assembly GCF_044755105.1. Lineage (NCBI taxonomy): Bacteria > Bacillati > Actinomycetota > Actinomycetes > Micrococcales > Micrococcaceae > Arthrobacter > Arthrobacter sp. NPDC092385. The sequence continues at coordinate 87,259 of NZ_JBIVQL010000008.1, read as the reverse complement.
CCTTCGCTGCACGGGAGCACGAGCGCCTGGCACTCCTCCTGGGCACGGAGGGTGACGGCCTGAGCACAGGTGCGCTCGCCGAGGCCGACGTCGCGCTGACCATCCCCATGCACGGCGGCGTCGACTCGCTCAACGTCGCGGCCGCAGCGGCCGTCGCCTTCTGGGAGTGCCGGTACGACGACGCCCGGCCGGTACTTTAGCGTCGGGACGCCTCCTGCGTTAGTATTACTAGCTGGCGCCATCGCCAACTCAATTTTCCCGTGCCTGGCAAAATCCAGGCAACCAGAGAAGGTAGTCCCCGTGAAGTCTGATATCCACCCCAAGTACCAGTCGGTCGTGTTCCGCGACCTGGCCTCCGACAAGGCGTTCCTGACCAAGTCGACGGTCGGCTCGGCCAAGACCATCGAGTGGGAAGACGGCAACACCTACCCCCTCATCGAGGTCGAGATCTCCTCGGAGTCGCACCCGTTCTACACGGGCAAGCAGCGCATCATGGACTCCGCCGGACGCGTCGAGCGCTTCAACGCCCGCTTCAAGGGCTTCGGCGCCAAGAAGTAGTCCCGCTCCCCGCGAGCATCGGACCGACGGCCCCGTGCCCTCCGTCCCCGAAGAGAAGCCACGCCGGATCGGCGTGGCTTCTCTTCGGTTAACGGCACCCGTACCAGCATCATCACCGGCCCCCTACAGGGCCACCACCGAGGAGGTCCCCATCATGGCGCACGCATCGGACACCAGCCGCCTGCACGGCGAATTCAAGACGCCGGGTGGCAAGCTCACGGCCGTGGACCTCGAGGTCCGGAACGGGCACCTCGCCGACGTATCGGTGAACGGCGACTTCTTCCTCGAACCGGACGAGGCCCTCCTCGACATCAATGCCGCGCTCGAGGGCCTTCCCGCCGACACCACGCCCGGGGAGCTGGCCGCCGCCGTGACGGCACGCCTGGATCCCTCGGCGGTCCTCTTCGGGTTCTCGCCCGAGGCCATCGCCACCGCCGTCCGCAGGGCCCTGGGCAGGGCCACGGGCTTCGCGGACCACCAGTGGGAGATCATCCCGCCGACCCCGCTGTCCACGGCCATGCACGTCGCCCTGGACGAGGTCCTGACCCACGACGTCGGCACGGGTGCCCGCAACCCGACGCTCCGGTTCTGGGAATGGCAGTCGCCGTCCGTGGTGATCGGCAGCTTCCAGTCGATGCGCAACGAGGTGGACCCCGAGGGCGCCGACCGGCACGGGGTGACGGTAGTGCGCAGGATCAGCGGCGGCGGTGCCATGTTCATGGAGCACGGCAACGCCATCACCTACTCCATCTACGTCCCGCAGTCGCTCGTGGACGGGATGAGCTTCGCCGAGTCCTACCCGTTCCTCGACGCGTGGGTCATGGACGCCCTGCAGAAGCTGGGCATCGAAGCCTGGTACCAGCCCCTGAACGACATCGCCACCGATCTCGGCAAGATCGGCGGCGCGGCGCAGAAGCGGCTCGCCAACGGTGGCATGCTGCACCACGTCACCATGAGCTACGACATCGACGCCGACAAGATGCTCGAGGTGCTGCGCATCGGCAAGGAGAAGATGTCGGACAAGGGCACGAGGAGCGCGAAGAAGCGCGTGGACCCGCTGCGGCGGCAGACCGGCCGGACGCGCGAGGAGATCATCGACGTGATGATGTCCACCTTCCGGCAGCGCTACGGCGCGGTCGACGCCACCTTGTCCGACGACGAGCTACGGCGCGCCGGTGAGCTCGTGGACAGCAAGTTCGGCACCGACGGGTGGCTCTACCGCGTGCCCTGAGCCTGCGCCCGCAGGGAGCGCAGCAGATGGTCCCGCTCCTCGACGACGATACGGCGGAGCGCGGCGGGGGCGTCGGCGTTCGCCTCCAGCCACGCGTCGGTCCTCGCGATCACCGGATGGCGTTCGGGAGCGCCGTCGAGGTCCTGGTGGGCCGGGAACAGCCCGCGGACGATCCTGCTCGCCATCTCGATGCCACGGGATTCCCAGACTCCGCGCAGCGCCTCGAAGTACGGCTCCTCGTACCGGCCGAGCAGGTCGTGCGGACCGAGCTGGAAGCCCTCGATCGCCGCGCTGAGCAGTTCGTTGGACAGCCGCTCGCCGTGCACCGCCTCCTCCCACGTCGCCTTCTTGATGGCGGCGTCGGGAATGGCGGCGGAGGCCAGGGTGAAACCCACCCGCCCTGACGCCGTCGCATCCGCGGCCCGTTCGGCTTCCAGCTCGCCGGGGAGTACGCGCTGCTGGGCGGCCAGCGCCTGGAGGAACAGCCAGCGCAGTTCGGGATCGAGGGGAAGCCCGGGGATCCTCTCCTCGCCGTCGAGCACTGCCCGGACCGCGTCCGCCGTACGGGCCGAGCTCCGGGCGGCGGAGGCCAGCGCGCGGGCCCAGGCGAGCTGCAGGTCCGAACCCGCTTGCGCCGCGGACAGCCCGGTCCAGAGGAAGGCACCGACGCGGTCGCGCAGGGCGGGACGCTGGTGCGCCGGGGCGAAGCTCTCGATCGCGGTCCGTGCATTGGCCAGCAGGACCTGCAGGACGCCCACCCCGCTCTCGGCGGGAGCGGCGAGCAGCACGGCGTCGAGGTAGGAGCCCACCGGCAGGCGCGCATCCCGCGTGCTGGACCAGAGGGCGGTCAGGGACGTCGCCCGGGCGAGCGGGTCCTGGAGCCTGTGCACCGACGTCAGCAGGGTCGCCAGTGACCGTTCGTCGAAGGAGAGCTTCGCGTAGGTGAGGTCGTCGTCGTTCACCAGGAGGAGATCGGGCTGGGCCGCTCCCACGAGCGCAGGCACGCGCGTGCGTCGGCCCTCCACCGTGACGGCCTCTGCCCGGGTGCGGACGAGCCGGCCCTCCGGATCGAACGAGTACAGGCCGAGGCGGATGCGGTGGGGCCTCGGTTCCTCGCGCTTCGTCACCGGATCCCGTGCGTCCTGCACGATGGTGACGTCGGTGAACACGCCGTCCTCGACGGCGACGTCCGCCCGCAGTGCCGGGACGCCCGAGGTCTGCAGCCACGAGCGCGACCACGCGGCGAGGTCCCGACCGGTCGAGGCGGCGAGCACGTCGAGGAGGTCGGCGAGGGTCGTGTTCCCGTACTCGTGCTTCCGGAAGTACTGCCGGGCGGCATCGGTGAAGGCTTCGCGGCCCACGAAGGCCACGAGCTGCTTCAGGACGGAGGCACCCTTGGCGTAGGTGATGCCGTCGAAGTTCTGCTTCGCGGCCTCGAGGTCGGGGATGTCCGCGACGATCGGGTGCGTCGTCGGGAGCTGGTCCTGCACGTAGGCCCAGGACTTCCGGCGGTTGGCGAAGCTGACCCAGGACGTGCTCCAGCGCGTGGCCTCCGCCACCGCGAGCGCGCCCATGTAGTCCGCGAAGGACTCCTTGAGCCACAGGTCGTCCCACCACCGCATCGTCACGAGGTCGCCGAACCACATGTGCGCCATCTCGTGCATGATCGTGTTCGCCCGCGCCTCGCGCTGCGCCTCCGTGGCGGCGGAGCGGAACACGTAGTTCTCGGTGAAGGTCACGAGCCCCGGGTTCTCCATGGCACCGAGGTTGTACTCGGGCACGAACGCCTGGTCGTACTTGCCGAAGGGGTACGGGTAGTCGAACAGGTCGTGGAAGAAGTCGAGGCCGCGCCGGGTGGTGTCGAAGATCTCGGGTGCGTCGAAGGACGGCGCGAGGGAGCGGCGGCAGAACAGGGCGAGCGGTACCTCGAGGCCTTCCGCTGCCGTCCCTGCCGCGCCGGTCCAGGTGTCCGTCTCCCGGTGGTAGGGGCCGGCCAGCACGGTGGTGATGTAGGTGGAGATCCGGCGCGTCGGCTCGAACGTCCACCGCGCGGTGCCGGTACCGGTGTCCTGGAGGGGTACCACCTGCTGCTCGGCCCCGTTCGAGGCCACGATCCAGTCCGCCGGCGCGACCACGCTGAAGGAGAAGGATGCCTTCAGGTCCGGCTGCTCGAAGTTCGCGAAGACGCGGCGGGCGTCCGCCGGTTCGTACTGCGTGTAGAGGTAGGTCTCGCCGTCCGCGGGATCCACGAACCGGTGGAGTCCCTCACCGCTCGTGCTGAACAGGGACCGCCCGTCCACCCTCACGGTGTTGTGCTCGGCGAGGTCGTCGAGCACGATCCGCGCGCCGTCGCTGGCGACCGCGGGATCCAGGCTCCTCCCGTTCAGCTCCAGCTCCGTGACCTCGCCGATGAAGTCGAGGAAGGTCGAGCTCCCCGGCTGCCGGCACGAGAAGACCACGGTGGTGGTGCTCCGGTACGTGGGCTCGGAGGCATCCCTGGCTTCCGAGAGGTCCAGTTCGACGGCATAGCTCTCGGTCTCCAGCAGGGCCGAACGGGCGGCGGCCTCGTCGCGGCGCAGGTTCTCGTTCTCCATCCGGTCATTCAATCACGCACCCAGCACGCTTCGTTTCGGGCACGTTAACGATGTGTGCACCGGCGTGTGCGGCTGTGTACCGGGGCGTGCTCCATGGCACTGTTGTCCCATGTCCGAGCTCTTCGCTGACTATGCAGCCGCCGCCCGCAAGACGCCCGCCTTCGACGAGATGTTCGACGCCGGGCACCTGCCGCGCGCCGAGTACGGGCAGGTCGCGGCCGCCCTGGACGAGCTCAACCTGGCCGCGGTGACGGCCCGGGCCGACTCGATGGCGCGCACCTTCCTCGACCGCGGCGTCACCTTCGATTTCGCGGGGGAGGAGCGGCCGTTCCCGCTCGACATCGTGCCCCGCGTCATCGCCGGCAGCGACTGGGAGGTCCTCGAGCGCGGCGTCGCGCAGCGCGTGAAGGCGCTCGAGGCGTTCCTCGGCGACGTCTACGACAAGATGGCCGTGGTATCCGACGGCGTCATCCCGCGCCGCCTGATCACCTCCAGCGCGCATTTCCACCGGGAGGTGGCCGGGTTCGCCCCTGCGGGCGGCGTGCGCGTCCACATCTCCGGGATCGACGTCGTCCGTGACCAGCAGGGGACCTTCCGCGTGCTCGAGGACAACGTCCGGGTGCCCAGTGGCGTCAGTTATGTCCTGGAGAACCGCCGTGCCATGGCCAAGGGACTTCCCGAGGCGTTCGGCCAGCAGCACATCCGGCCCGTGGAGGAGTACCCCCGCCGGCTGCTCGCCGCGCTCCGCAAGACCGCGCCTCCCGGCGTCGAGGACCCCACCGTCGTCGTCCTGACCCCGGGCGTGTTCAACTCCGCGTACTTCGAGCACACGCTGCTCGCCGGGCTCATGGGCGTGGAGCTCGTCGAGGGGCGCGACCTGATCGTCCGCGGGAACCGCGTCTACATGCGGACGACGGCGGGCGAGCAGCGCGTCGACGTCATCTACAAGCGCATCGACGACGAGTTCCTCGACCCCCTGCAGTTCCGGGCCGACTCGGTGCTCGGGTGCCCGGGGATCGTCAACGCGGCGCGTGCCGGCATGGTGACGATCGCCAATGCGGTCGGCAACGGCGTCGCCGACGACAAACTCGTCTACACCTACGTCCCGGACCTGATCCGGTACTACCTGGGCGAGGACCCGATCATCGCCAACGTCGACACCTACCGCCTCGAGGACGCGGACGCGCGCGAGGAGGTGCTCGACCGCCTCGACGAACTGGTCGTGAAGCCGGTGGACGGCTCCGGCGGCAAGGGCCTCGTGATCGGCCCGGACGCCACGAGGGCGGAGCTCGACGTCCTCCGCGCGAAGGTCCTGGAGGACCCCCGCGGCTGGATCGCCCAGCCGGTCCTGCAGCTCTCCACGGTGCCCACCATGTCCGGCGGGCAGTTCAGCCCCCGCCACGTGGACCTGCGGCCCTTCGCGGTGAACGACGGCGAGGAGGTCTGGGTGCTGCCCGGCGGGCTCACGCGCGTGGCCATGAAGGAAGGCTCGCTGATCGTGAACTCGAGCCAGGGCGGAGGATCGAAGGACACCTGGGTCGTGGACGGCGAAGTCCGCGGGACCCCCGACGACGCCGTGCCCCAGGAACGCGCGGTGGTCGCGGTCCGTGAGCACACCAGCGTGTGGCCGATCGAGACCAACTGGCAGGACAAGCAGTCGGAGCAGCAGCAGCAATGAGCGCCGGCATCCCGACCCCCTGTACGGCATCCGCGACCACCGCCACGAAAGGCAGGCCCCATGCTCAGCCGCATCGCTGAATCCCTCTTCTGGATCGGCCGCTACGTCGAGCGGGCCGACGGTACGGCGCGCATCCTGGACGTCCACCTGGAACGCCTCAACCAGATGCCGCTGGCCCAGCAGCGGGAGACCTCGCGCCAGCTGCTCGGCGTCATGGGCAGCAGGCCGGAGAAGGACGCGATCGACCTCTCGGACCTCCTGCAGGCCCTGGCCTATGACCGGTCCAGCGCAACGTCCATCGCCGGTGCCCTCGGAGCCGCCCGGGAGAATGCCCGCCGTGCCCGGGAGACCGTCTCCAGCAGTGTCTGGGAGAGCCTGAACACCACCTGGTACGGCCTCACCCAGCACCGCAAGGACGTCGTCGGGACCTACCGCTTCTGCCACTGGGTGGTGGAGCGTACGGCGATGGTGCGGGGACTCTCGGACACCACCATGAGCCACGACGAGTCCTGGCAGTTCCTCGTGCTCGGCCGGAGCCTGGAGCGCGCCGACATGACGGCGCGGATGCTCTCGACCCACGACGTGCACGCCGCGGGCCTGTCCTGGGTCAACATGCTCCGGTGTGCCGGGGCCTACGAATCCTTCCTGCGCACGCGCAGGGCATCCTTCGGGGATCAGCAGGCGGCGGAGTTCCTGCTGCTGGACCGGCTGTTCCCCCGCTCGATCGTCTACGCCCTGAGCGACGCCGAGAAATGCCTCACCCAGCTCAATCCCGCCTACCAGCGCGTCGGGTTCATCAACGACGCGAGCCGGATCGTGGGCCAGGCGAGGACGTTCCTGGAGTTCCACCAGACCCAGGACCTGATGTCCGAGCTGCCCGAGCACATGGAGCGCGTCCAGAAGGCCTGCGCGAGAGCCTCGGACGCCGTATCCCGCACGTACTTTTCCCAGGCGGACGAGCTGTCCTGGGTCGGAGAGGTCTCATGACACGCCTGCTGATCGAGCACCGCACCGGCTACGACTACCCCCGCCGCGTCCTGCTGTCCTACAACGAGGCCCGCATGACCCCGCTCACCGACCCCCAGCAGGTAGTCCTCGAGTCCACGCTGAAGGTGAACCCCTCGAGCGCGGCGGTCTCGACCTACCGCGACTACTGGGGGACCCGCGTGACGTCCTTCGACGTCCATGCGCCGCACGAGCACCTCGAGGTCACGGCGGTCTCCACGGTGGAGGTGAGCAGGGTGGAGCGTGTGCCCGGCGAGGACGAGATCCTCACCTGGCAGGAGCTCGCGGCCCCGGCCCTGACCGACGAGTTCGCCGACTGGCTGAGCCAGACCGGCCTCAGCGAACCCGGGGAGGAGGTACGCGCGCTCGTCGCCGGGCTCGTCCGCGACCGCAACCCCCACCAGGCGGCACGGGCCGTCTTCGACTGGCTGAGGACCCAGATGGACTACGTGCAGGGGGCCACCGGCGTCCAGACCAACGCGCAGGACGCCTGGGCCGAGCGCAAGGGCGTCTGCCAGGACCTCGCGCACGTCGCCATCGGCGCCCTCCGGAGCCTCGGCATCCCCGCGCGGTACATCTCCGGCTACCTGCACCCGCGGCGCAGCGCGGGGATCGGCGAGACCGTCGCCGGGCAGTCGCACGCCTGGGTGGAGTGGTACGACGGCGAGTGGCGCGGGTGGGACCCGACCAACAGCAGCCCGGTCAGCGACTTCCACGTCTCCGTGGCGCGGGGCCGCGACTACCGCGACGTCTCGCCGCTCAAGGGCATCCTGTCCGGTGGCGGGGGGTCCACGCTCAACGTGACGGTCGCCATCACACGGGTGGCCTAGCGCCTCCTACGTCCCGGCCGGGCAAGACAGGGAAGAGGCCCCGGCAGCCGCCGGGGCCTCGCCGTCTACGCCCGCCCGGTCAGGCGGGTGAGACGAGCTGGCCCTTGCTGACGATCGTCAGACCGGAATCCGTGACGGCGAAGCCACGGCGGCGGTCCAGCTCCGGGTCCACCCCGATCTGCGCCCCCGCGGGGATCCGCACGTTCTTGTCGATGATGGCGCGGCGCACCACGGCTCCGGGCCCGACATTGACCTTGTCGAGGAGGACGGACCCGGTGACCTCGGCCGCCTCGTCGATGAACACGTCCGTCGCGAGGATGGAGGTGTCCACGGTGCCGCCGGAGACGACGACTCCCGCGGAGACGATCGAATCGTGCGCCTCGCCGGAGCGGCCGGAGGCGCTGCGGACGAACTTCGCCGGCGGCGAGACGCTCTGGCGCGTGTAGATGGGCCACTGCAGGTTGTAGAGGTTGAACAGCGGCAGGGGCGAGATGAGGTCCATGTTCGCGTCGTAGTACGAGTCCATGGTCCCGACATCGCGCCAGTACTGGCGGTCGCGATCGGTGGCGCCCGGGATGTCGTTCTGCGTGAAGTCGTACACCGCGGCGTCGTTGCGCTCCACGAAGTAGGGGATGATGTCCCCGCCCATGTCGTGCTTCGTGTCCAGGCGCGCCGCGTCGTCCTCGAGCGCCTTCACGAGGGCCTCGGTGGTGAAGACGTAGTTGCCCATGGAGGCGAGGAAGCTGTCGGGATCGTCGGGCAGCCCCGGCGTGGTCTTCGGCTTCTCGACGAAGGCCGCGATCCGCCCGCGGTCGTCCTGGTCCACCTCGATCACGCCGAACTGGTCGACGAGGTTCATGGGCTGGCGGACGGCGGCGACGCTCACCGACGCGCCACTCCGCACGTGGGCGTCGACCATCTGCTCGAAGTCCATGCGGTAGACGTGGTCCGCGCCGATCACGACGACGATGTCCGGCTGGGCGTCGTGGATGAGGTTCAGGGACTGGTAGATGGCATTCGCGCTGCCGAGGAACCAGCTCTTGCCGCGCCGCTGCTGCGCGGGCACGGAGGCGATGTACTGCTGGAGCTGGGTGGACATGCGCCAGGTCTCGGAGATGTGCCGGTCGAGGCTGTGGGACTTGTACTGCGTCAGCACCACGATCTGGAGGTAGCCGGAGTTCACGAGGTTCGACAGGGCGAAGTCGATGAGCCGGTAGCTGCCGGCGAACGGTACGGCCGGCTTGGCCCTGTCCGCGGTCAGCGGCATCAGCCGTTTGCCTTCTCCGCCTGCCAATACGACGGCAAGTACTTTCTTCGGTGCCACTTCTGACCCCCCGCTCTTCCTTGAGTGTTCTGCAAGCTCGATTGGTCGTCGATCAAGCGTAGGTCCACATCCCGGAACCCTTCCGGTCACTTCACACTAGAGGACTCCGACACACTGCACTACGTTGATCTAGTGCGAGTAGACATTGTGACCAAGGAATTCCCGCCCGAGATCTACGGTGGCGCGGGGGTGCATGTAGCCGAGCTCAGCCGCGTCCTGGCGCCGCAGGTGGACCTCCGGGTCCACGCGTTCGGTGCGCCGCGGCCCGAGGACTACCACGGTGCCTCGGTGCTGTCCTACGGAGTCCCGGAGGGCCTCGCCGGAGCCAACGCGGCGGTCCAGACCCTCGGCACGGACCTCCAGATGCTGGGCGCGATCGGAGGAGCGGACCTCGTTCACTCGCACACCTGGTACGCGAACATGGCCGGGCACCTCGCCTCGCTCCTGCATGGCATCCCGCACGTCCTGAGTGCCCACAGCCTCGAACCGCTCCGGCCCTGGAAGGCCGAGCAGCTCGGCGGAGGCTACGCGCTCTCGTCCTGGGTGGAGAAGACCTCCTACGAGGCGGCGGCTGCGGTGATCGCCGTCTCGGCGGGCATGCGGGCGGACATCCTCCGCAGCTACCCCGACGTCGATCCCGCCAGGGTGCACGTGGTCCACAACGGGATCGACGTCGCCCTGTGGTCGCGGAACGAGGACGACGACGCCCTCCGGGCCCACGGCATCGACCCGGACAGGCCGAGCGTGGTCTTCGTGGGTCGCAACACCCGCCAGAAGGGCGTCCCGTACCTGCTCCGTGCGGCAGCGCACCTGCCCGCCGACGTGCAGCTCGTCCTCTGCCTCGGTGCCGCCGACACACCCGAGCTGGCGGCCGAGACGGAGGTGCTCATCTCGGACCTGCGCGAGCGGCGCGGCTCCGTGGTGCTGATCGAGAAGATGCTGCCGCGCCGCGAGGTCGTCCAGATCCTCAGCCACGCCACCGTGTTCGCGTGCCCCTCCATCTACGAACCCCTCGGGATCGTCAATCTCGAGGCCATGGCGTGCGGCGCCGCCGTCGTCGCCTCCGCCACCGGGGGGATCCCGGAGGTCATCGACGACGGCGTCACCGGCACCCTCGTGCCCCTGGAGCAGGTCCAGGACGGCACCGGGACCCCGCTGGACCCCGAGAAGTTCGTGGCCGACTTCGCTGCCGCACTGAACGCGCTCGTCGGCGACCCGGAGAAGGCGTCCGCCATGGGAGCCGCGGGCCGCCAGCGGGCGGAGCGGAACTTCGACTGGGGCTCGATCGCCGAGACCACCCTGGGCGTGTACCGCAGCGTCCTCTGACGATCGGGCCGACCGTCAGAGGCCCACGCCGCTAGCGCTTCACGCGGACCTTGGCGGCTTTCCTGGTCTTCTTCGCCTTGGCCTCGCGGGCCAGGAGCGTCTTCTCGTCGATGGGAGCGTCACCGCTGGCACGGCGGCGGCGCGTGTAGTCCGCCGCTTCCTCCTGCCGCTGCTGCTCCGCCCCGCCGGCGATGGCCGAGCGCAGGTGCTCCGGGCCGTAGCCGAAGGCCTCCACGAGGTCGAGTACGTGGGGTCGGATCTTGACCAGGAGGCGGTTGATGTAGCCGTCGAGGGTCCGGGCGCGCTGCGAGGAGAGGCGCCCGTTCATGAGGAACCAGGCCAGGTCCTTCTCGATCAGGCACAGTCCGAAGAGGTCGCGCAGGCGCGTGAGGACCTCCCTGGTCCCGGGATCCTGGATCTTTCCGAGCCCGCGCGTGAACGCCTCCCACTGCAGGAGCTCCGCGTGGGCGTGGGCCACCTCGATGAGCTCGTTCTGGTGCTCGTTGAAGAGGGCGGCCGACTTCTCCTGGGACATGCCCTTCGCGCCCCGGAGCACGGCGGCGAGGTCCGCGACCCGCGACTGCACGCGGTCCGAGAGCAACTCGCGCTGCGTGTCCTCGTCGCGCAGCGCGAGCGCGGACTTCTTCCCGGACCCGGAGTCCGCGACGGTCTGGGCCACCCGGCGGAGACCCGACCGGTGCAGCGTCCTCCCGGCGGCCTGCGAGACCGCGTAGCGCGCCAGCACGCCGAAATCGACTCCCTTGAACTCCTTGGCGTAGTCCGTGAGGAGGCGCTTGGCGACGAGCTGCAGGAGGACGTTGTTGTCCCCCTCGAAGGTGACGTAGACATCGAGGTCGGCACGCAGCGACGCGAAGCGGTTCTCGATCAGGAAGCCCTGGCCGCCCGTGGCTTCGCGGCACTCCTGCAGCGTGTCGAGGGCCAACCAGGTGCTGAGCGGCTTGAGGGCGGCGGCGAACGTCTCGAGGTCCTGCCGGTCCTCGTCGGTGTCGTGCTCCCCGGAGAAGACGTCGTCGAACTTCTCGAGGAGTTCCTCGTGCGCGAAGGACGCCGCGTAGGTCGCGGCGAGGCGCGGGAGGAGCCGGCGCTGGTGCCGCTGGTAGTCCATCAGCACCTCTTCCCTGAGGTCCGAGGACGCGTTGAACTGGCGGCGCTGGGTCGAGTAGGTGATGGCGGCGGTCAGCGCGAGCTTGCTCGCGGCCACGGCTGCGCCGTCGAGCGAGACGCGGCCCTGCACCAGGGTGCCGAGCATGGTGAAGAAGCGGCGGCCGGGGGACGCGATGGGTGAGGTGTAGGTGCCGTCCGGGGCGACGTCGCCGTAGCGGTTGAGCAGGTTGGTGCGCGGCACGCGGACGGCGGTGAAGTGCAGGCGGCCGTTGTCGATGCCGTTGAGGCCACCCTTGATGCCGTCGTCCTCGCCGCCCACACCGGGTTTGAACGTGCCGTCGGCGTCGCGCAGTTCCACGTAGAGCCCGTGCACACCGTGGTTCACGCCGTTGGTGATCAGCTGCGCGAAGACGACGGCGGCGCGGCCGTCGATGGCGCCGTTGCCGATGTAGTCCTTCCAGGCGGCGCGGAAGGGCGTGTCGATGACGAATTCGTCGGTGGCCGGGTCGAAGGTCGCCGTGGTGGCGATGCTCGCGACGTCGCTGCCGTGGCCGGTCTCGGTCATCGCGAAGCAGCCGGGGATCTCCATGTTCATGATGCCCGGCAGCCACGCCTCGTGGTGCTTGTCCGTGCCGAGGTGCAGAACGGCGGAGCCGAAGAGGCCCCACTGCACGCCGGCCTTGATCTGGAGCGAGGGGTCGGCGACCACGAGCTCCTCGAAGCCGGCGATGTTGCCCCCGTGGTCGTCGTCCCCGCCGAAGGCCTTCGGGAAGGCACGGTGCACGGCCTGCTGCTCCACGAGGTAGTGGAGCTGGTCGAAGCAGCGCAGGCGGTGGTCCCTGTGCGTCAGGCCCTCGATCTTCTGCACCTCGGGACGGCCGGCGAGGTCGCGGGCGATGCGCCGCACGTGCGCCCACCTGCCCAGGAGCAGCTCGCCGAGCTCGGCGGTGTCCACGGTCGCGCCCTCGTCGTCCCGGATGTCCGCCGTGGCGGGAATCTGCTGGGGTCGGGAGATGGTCTGGGTCATGGCGTGTCCTTCGCTGATGGGCGGATAGGGGTGGAGAGTGCGTCGGTGGACGGCACGAGGGCCTCGAACCGGCTGATCCCGTCGAAGAGCCATCCGGAGATGTGCCGGGCCATCTGCTCCTCCGTCGGCTTCCCGGGTCCGTCGGGAGTTGCGAGCCATTGCTCGCCGGCTGCCCGGACCATTCCGATGGCTGCAGCAGGCCAGTACTCGGGCGCGGCGTCGTCGGGGCCGGCCGGGCGGTCGGGGGAGAGGAGGTAGGCGCGCATCGGCCGCGAGATCATCTCCGTGATCGCGGCGAGGAAGTGGGCGAGGGTGTCCTGGTCGCCGTCCTCGGCCGCGCTGGTCTCGGCGATGCCGACGCGGGTGACGAAGGCGTAGACGTTCGGCGAGGTCTGCGCCATCTGCAGGTAGGCCAGCACCATGGAGTGCAGCCCTTCGCGGGGGGTGGCAGCTGCCTTCGCCGCGTCGATCACCTTCTGCTGCATCTGGCCGATGACCACTTCGGCCATGGCCCGCTGCAGTCCGGTCTTGTCGCCGAAGTAGCGGTAGTACACCGATTTCGAGGTGTCGGCCGCGGCGGCGATGTCCTCCATCGACGCCTTCGGGCCGAGGGAGCTGACGGCGCGCCTCGCGGCCTTGATGAGCTGTCGGCGCCGTTCCGCCCGGTGCTCCTCCCAACGGCTCGAGCGTCCGTCCGGAGCGGCGGCTGCGCCGTCGGCCGCCTTGGGGGAGGCGCTCTTCAGGACTTGCGCAAGCTTCATGATACCCAGCGTATCAGGTACGCTAGGTATCGGTAATCCACCCTCTCGTACCAGGAGTCCTTCCATGACAGATCAGGCCGGGGCGCAGAACGCTGCCCAGTCACCCCGCACGGCAGTCGTCATCGGCGGCAACCGCATCCCGTTCGCCCGCTCCGGCGGCGCGTACGCCTACTCGTCCAACAAGGACATGCTGATCGCGGCCCTCGACGGACTCGTGGCACGCTTCGGCCTGCAGGGGGAGCGGATCGGCGAGGTCGCGGCAGGAGCCGTCCTCAAGCACTCCCGCGACTTCAACCTGACGCGCGAGGCGGTCCTCGGTTCCGCGCTGTCCGCGAAGACGCCCGCCTACGACCTGCAGCAGGCATGCGCCACCGGACTCGAGACCGTGGTGGGGCTGTCGAACAAGATCAAGCTCGGCCAGATCGAATCGGGCATCGCAGGCGGCGTCGACTCCGCCTCGGATGCGCCCATCGCCGTCAGCGAGGGGCTGCGCCGCGTGCTGCTCGACCTCTCGCGCGCCAGGACCACCCAGCAGAAGATCAGGACCCTCGGCAAGCTCCGCCCGAAGGACCTCTCACCGAACGCCCCCACCACGGGAGAGCCCCGCACGGGGCTGTCCATGGGCGAGCACCAGGCGCTCACGACGGCGGCATGGCAGATCACCCGGGAGGCACAGGACGAACTCGCCTACCGCAGCCACTCCAACCTCGCGGCAGCCTACGAGCGCGGCTTCTTCTCCGACCTCATGACGCCGTACCGCGGCCTCACGAAGGATGCCAACCTCCGCGCCGACACGTCCCTGGAGAAGCTGGGGGCGCTCAAGCCCGTGTTCGGCAAGTCACTCGACACTCCTGCGACGATGACCGCAGGCAACTCGACGCCCCTGACCGACGGCGCCGCCCTCGTCCTGCTCGGCAGCGAGGAATACGCCACCGCCAACAACCTGCCGATGCTCGCGAACATCGTCGACGCCGAAGCGGCGGCAGTGGACTTCGTGCACGGCGAGGAAGGCCTGCTCATGGCGGGCGTCCACGCCGTGCCCCGCCTGCTGGAGCGCAACGGGCTCACCTTCGACGACTTCGACTTCTTCGAGATCCACGAGGCCTTCGCCGGGACGGTCCTCAGCGCGCTGGCCGCCTGGGAGGACGCGGACTACTGCAAGCGGGTCCTGGGGCTCGACGGCGCCCTCGGCAGCATCGACCCCTCCAAGCTCAACGTCAACGGCTCCTCGCTCGCGGCCGGACACCCCTTCGCCGCGACCGGCGGCCGCATCGTCGCATCGCTCGCCAAGACGCTCTCGGAGCAGGGCGGTCGGGGCCTCATCTCCATCTGCGCCGCCGGGGGCCAGGGCGTCGCCGCGATCCTCGAGGCGCGCAACTGATGGCCGACAAGTACCTGGACCTGGTCAACACCCCGCTGCCGGGGAGACTCGCCAAGGCCCTCGGGCTGCCGCGACCCTCGGTCCTCCGCCGCTACACGCCGGGCGAGGCCATCGCAACCCGGCCGGTCCTGGTCGCGGGCTCCGGCTCCGGGGCGGATGCGCTCGCCGAGGTGCTCCTGGGCTGGGACGTCGAAGTACGGCGCCATGTCCTGCCCGGCGAGAAGCTGAGCGCCGCCGTCGTCGTGCTCGACGCCGTGGCCGCGCCGGCGGACCTGGCTGGCCCCATGCTGGAGCTCGGGCAGGCGGTGAAGCTGCTGGTGCCGGGCGGACGCGTCGTCGCGCTGTTCCGCTCGTCCGCGGACACCACCGATCCCGCCGAAGCCGCCGCCCGGCAGGGCATCGACGGCGCCATCCGATCGGTGGCGCACGAGGTGCGCTGGGGTGCGACGGCCAACGGCATCATCCTCCGCGGCGACGCGGCGACCACCGACCCCACCACCCTCGGCGCCCTCCGCTTCTTCCTCTCCGGCAAGAGCGCCTACGTGGACGGCCAGTTCGTCGAGGTGTCCGCCACTCCCGCCGGGAGCATCGCCGGCCTCGCCGCCGCGACGACCGCGGAGGGGGAGGGCGTGCCCGACCAGCCGCTGGCCGGCAGGACCGCGGTGGTCACCGGAGCCGCGCGCGGAATCGGCGCCAAGATCGCCGAGGTCCTCGCCCGTGACGGAGCCCGCGTGGTGGCGCTCGACGTTCCGGCGGCCGGCGAGCAGCTCGCCCAGGTGGCCAACAGGGTCGGTGGCACGGCACTCCAGCTCGACATCACCGCTCCCGACGCCGCCGCCCGGATCCTCGAGCACGCCGGGCAGCGCTTCGGCATGCTCGACATCGTGGTGCACAACGCGGGCATCACCCGGGACAAGCTCCTGGCGAACATGGACGCATCCCGGTGGGACTCCGTCATCGCCGTGAACATCGCCTCCCAGCTGCGCATGAACGAGGAGTTCCTCGCCTCGCCGGTCTTCTCCGACACCGGCCGGATCATCAGCCTGGCGTCGACGAGCGGCATCGCGGGCAACCGCGGGCAGAGCAACTACGCGGCGTCCAAGGCCGGCGTGATCGGCATGGTCCGCGCGCAGGCCGCGGCGTTCGACGGCGTGGGCCGCACCATCAACGCGGTGGCCCCCGGATTCATCGAGACCGACATGACGGCGAAGATCCCGCCGCTGACGCGCCAGGTCGCCCGCCGACTGAGCAGCCTGCAGCAGGGCGGCCTCCCCGTGGACGTGGCCGAGACCATCGCCTTCCTCGCCTCCGACGCCGCTGCCGGGATCAACGGGCAGGTGGTCCGGGTGTGCGGCCAGAACCTGGTGGGGGCGTGAGCACGACGCCTCCGGACGACGTGACGCTGCCCGGCGTCCCGGCCCTTCCCGGGCTGTACCGCCAGGCCCTCGCGCTCGCCGTACGCCGCAGGATCGGGCGGGCGAGCACACCGTCCGTGCTGCCCGACGTCCGGCACCGGGCCCGCGGAGTCTCCGTCGGCCTCGAAGCCCTTGGCCGGTACCAGCAGTTGCTCGGATCCGCCGGGCGGGACCAGGTCCCCTCGGCCTACCTCCACACGCTCGCGTTCCCCGTGGCCATGAGCGTGCTCGCCCGGGAGGACTTCCCGTTGCCGCTGCTGGGCATGGTGCACCTGAGCAACGAGGTGCACCAGGAGCGGCAGGTGAGCGCGTTCGAGGAACTCGACGTCGTGGCCTGGGCGGAGGACCTTCGTTCCCACCCGGCCGGCACGCAGGTCGACCTCGTGACGGAGGTCGGCATCGGTGGCGAGCGCGTGTGGACAGGCCGCTCGGTCTACCTGGCGAGGGGTGTCAGGCTCCCCTCGGCGGACGGGGAGCGCCACACCGAGGACCGCCCGGCGTTCTCGGCGCCCCCGCCGACGGGCGTCTGGCGGCTCGACGCCGGGACGGGACGCCGCTACGCAGCGGTGTCGGGGGACTGGAACCCCATCCACCTCAGCGGGCCGACGGCGAAGGCGCTCGGCATGAAGACGGCGATCGCCCACGGCATGTACCTCGCCGCGCGCATGGTCGACCAGGCCGTGCCGGCCCCGTCCGGCGGCCTGCACTGGCGGATCGAGTTCGCCGCGCCGGTCCTGCTGCCCGGCGTCGTGGCGACATCGTTCACCCGCACCCGGGACGACTCGGGCGACCGCGTCGACGTCGTCGGCTGGTCCGCCGAGCGACAGCGGCCGCACTTCACGGGGTGGGTGCGCGCGGAATAGTTCCATGCCGTGAAGGCCCTGTCCAGAGAGGCGATGGTATTCGGGGGAGTTTCACCCCAGGTCGCCATTTCCGCTGGGCAGGGCCTTCGCCGTCGGGGCAGACTCCAGGCACCAGCCGACCACGGCTGGCCCCACTGTATGGAAAGAGGAGTCTCGTGAACTCTAGAGGTCTCACAGCCGGCATGATCGCCGCTTCGGCCCTGCTGGCATCGGCGCTGATGGCAGCAGGTCCCGTCCAGGCCGCACCCTCCGCGGGAGCGGTCGGAACCGCCGTCGCGGGCACCACCGCGTCCCATGCGCAGGACGAGAGCCAGGCGGCGCTCGACGCCTACTGGACGGAGGACAGGATGAGGGGGGCCAAGCCCGCCAACACCATCAACTCCGGCTGGGCCGCGGAAGGCCGCTCGATCATGCCCAAGGCTGGGCAGGAGTCAATCACCAAGGCTCCCAGGGAACCGGTCGTCGAAGCCCGCGCCACCGCGCAGGCACCGGTCTCCCGCATCGGCAAGGTGTTCTTCACCATGGACGGCCAGAACTACGTCTGCTCCGGCAACTCGGTCCAGAGCGGGAACCAGAGCACCGTCGCCACCGCGGGCCACTGCACGCACGACCTCGCCTCCGGCTGGGCCACGAACTTCGTCTTCGTCCCCGCCTACAGCAACGGTGCCGCTCCCTACGGCAAGTGGACCGCGCGCTCACTGCACGCTGCCGCCGAGTGGGTCGCGCGCAACGACATCAACTACGACGGCGCCTTCGCCGTGGTGAACACGCTCAACGGCAAAACCCTCTCCGCGACCGTCGGTGCCTCGAGCATCGGGTTCAACATGGCGCGCAGCCTCACCTACAGCGCCTACGGGTACCCCGCCGCATCCCCCTTCAACGGCGAGCGGCTCTACAGCTGCTACGGCACCGCCTCCGCCGACAGGATCGGCGGCACGCAGTCGCAGGGCATCCCCTGTGACATGACCGGCGGCTCCTCGGGAGGTCCCTGGTTCGTCGGCTCGGGCGCAGCGGGCACGCAGAACTCGGTCAACAGCTTCGGCTACAGCAGCCAGAAGAACGTCATGTACGGCCCGTACTTCGGCAGTTCCATCCAGTCGGCCTACTCCACGGCGGCCGGCCGGTAGCCTCCGCAGGTCGTTCTCGGCCGATCGCCACCGGGTGGCGGTGCGCGGGCGGTTCCCTCCACGGGGACCGCCCGCCTCGTGCCGAGGCCGGTCCGGCGTCGCCCGCGACCACCGCCCTAGACTGGGGCCATGAGCGCCTCCACCCTCCACGACCGCGCGGCCGACCTGGACGCCGCGGATCCCCTCGCCCAGCACCGCACGCTCTTCCTCGGCACCGCCGAGGGGACCGTGCGGTCCTACCTCGACGGCAATTCACTCGGCCGTCCGCTCGCGACGACGGTGGAGAGCCTCACCTCGTTCGTCCAGGACCAGTGGGGCGGGCGCCTGATCCGCGGGTGGGACGAGGGCTGGCTCGGCCTGCCCGGGCAGATCGGCGACCAGCTGGGCCGGGTGGCACTCGGGGCTGCCGCGGGGCAGTGCATCGTGGCGGACTCGACGAGCGTCCTGCTCTACAAGCTCGCGCGTGCGGCGGTCGCTGCGCGGCCGGAGCGCACCGAGATCGTGGTGGACCGCGACAACTTCCCCACGGACCGATTCATCGTCGAGGGCATCGCGCGCGAGCGCGGACTGACGCTGCGCTGGATCGACGTGGCCTACGACGGCGGTGCCACGCCCGCCGACGTCGCTGCCGTCGTCGGCCCACGGACCGCGCTCGTCCTGCTCAGCCACGTCGCGTACCGCTCGGGCTTCATCGCGGACGTCCCGGGAATCACGAAGATCGCCCACGACGCCGGGGCCCTCGTCCTGTGGGACCTCAGCCACTCCGTCGGCTCCGTACCCGCGGAGCTGGACGCGTGGGGCGTCGACTACGCCGCCGGCTGCAGTTACAAGTACCTGAACGGCGGGCCCGGCGCGCCGGCCTGGGCATACGTGGCGGAGCGGCACCTGCCGACCCTCGAGCAGCCGATCCTCGGGTGGCTGGGAAGCGCCGATCCGTTCGCGATGGGCGCCGACTACCAGCCGGCGGAGGGCATCCGGCGCCTGGTGTCGGGCACGCCGCCGATCGTGGGCATGCTGGCCATGCGCGAGATGCTGGCGCTCATCGAGCAGGTAGGCATGGCTGCGGTGCGTGCGAAATCCGAGCTCCTCACGGGCTTCGCCGTCGAAGCGGTCGACGCGGTGCTCGCTCCGTACGGGGTCGCGCTCGCCTCGCCCCGGGACCCATCCGCCCGGGGCGGCCACATCACGATCGACCATCAGGCGTTCGCGGGAATGGTCCCGGAACTGTGGGAGGAGGGTGTCATTCCCGACTACCGCAACCCGAACGGGATCCGGCTGGGCCTCTCACCGCTGTCGACGTCGTTCCACGAGGTCGCGGTGGCCATCGAGGCCATCGCAGCGCGACTGCCCCGCAGCGGGAACCGGACGGCGGATCAGCCATGGACCGGATGATGCACCGCTCGCTGGGCTCCTGATGCAGGATGCGCTGGGCCAGTTCTGGGAACGGCTCATGGACGGCCTGGTCCGGGCGTCGCCTCCCGTGATCGGCGTCACCGGGCTGGTGGCCATCGTGGCGGTGGCCGTCGCGCTGTCGGTGCCCCGGCGCTCGTGGCGGTTCTTCGGCCTCTTCGTCACCGTGGTCCACGAACTCGGCCACGCGGCCGCTGCCCTCCTGACCCTGCAGCGTGTCACCGGGATCACGCTGCGCCTCGACCATTCGGGCACCACGACGAGCCTCGGCCCGCGCGGGTGGCGGGCCGCCTTCACGACCTTCTGGGGCTATCCCGTGCCCTCCGCCGTCGGTGCGGCTCTCGTGTGGAGTGCCGCCTACGGCTGGGCGCCCGCCGCGCTGTCCGTCGGCGCGCTGGCCCTCATGGCCGCGCTCGTCCTCATCCGGAACCTCCAGGGCGTCCTCATCCTGGGGATCACTGCAGCCGTGTCGCTGGCTCTCGTCCGGTTCGGTGGACCGGCGTCCGCCGGGTACGCCTGCCTGGTCCTCGGGATCGCCCTGCTGGTGGGCGCCTGCCGGGACTGGGGGAAGGTGGTGCGGGTCCACGTCCGACGGCGGAATCTCGCCTCGTCCGACGCCTACCTGCTGGCGGGGACGACACGCATCCCCGCTCCCGTCTGGCTCGGGCTGTTCGCGCTCTCCATCCTCGGAGCGCTGGTCCTGTCCGTGCACCCACTGGCCGTCATCGCGCAGGGTGCAGTCCCGGTCCGGTGACTGCTCAGTCGCTGCAGCGCCGGACGTGGCCCGAACTGTAGGGCGCCCCCTGCTGCCGGCACAGGTCGTCGAACAGTTCGTTGACGGCCTGGGCGATGCAGTCCCGCTCGTGTTCGGGCAGGTCGATCAAGCCGTGCAGGTACGCGTTGACCTCGTACTCGTCCACTCCGCCGCCCATGCTGAAGTAATGGAGCCAGAGCTCACCCGTCGAGATGTTCGCGCGCTTCATGGCCTCGTACGTCAGGGCGTACTGCTCCTGGTCGGGATTCGTGTGGTCCACGTCATCCATTCCCTGCACTTGGGGGCACCTCCGTGGTAGGGGTGGCTGGTGAGGACAGCATACGCAGGCCGGCTGTTCCCGTGGGGTTGCTCGCGTGCAGTTGCCCGCCCGTCCGGATCCCGTGTAGGAAGCCCGCATCACCTGTGCCGAAGCGGGGGCCCGGGCGGCGTCGGGGCGGGGTCGGGGCGGGGTCGGAACCGGCGCGGACCTGCCGATTCAACAACTCGGGCGATCTCGTGGTAGTGTTTCTCTCGTTGCTTTCGCCGGTTTCTACGGTGAAAAACCACCCGCGCGGGTGGCGGAATGGCAGACGCGCTAGCTTGAGGTGCTAGTCCTCTTATTGAGGGTGGGGGTTCAAGTCCCCCTCCGCGCACAAAGAAAACCCCGGTTCGCCGGGGTTTTTTTGTGCCCTCGACCAGGCGAAGGGCCATCCTGACCAGGCAGGTGCGGAGATCCACCAGCCCGCCGCAGCATGGGCATGCCGCTCCTGCCGGCAGGGCAACCCGCTGCTGGCCGTGGCCGCCACCAGCGGCCCGTAGGGGGCGTCTCGGCGTCCCGCCTTCGACCCGGCGGCCGCGGAACCGGTGCGTCGGGAGACCCTCCCGTTGCGTGCTCGCCGCCGTGTTTCTCGTCGAAGGAGAGCTCGCCCTGCTCAGGACACGAAGATGATCTGTGACTCGGATGGAAGCTCAACGCCCATCGGGCTCTCGAATGCAATGGGCATTCCCCGCGCCCGTGACCAGTGAGTGCTGTCGGTAGCCTGCACGTGCGCGTGCGGCTGGGTACTGTTCCCCGAGTTCCCGACCTGACCGATCATCTGCCCGGCTTCGACCACGTCACCGACGTCGACACAGACAGAATCCCTGCGCAAGTGGGCGACCGCCACGAACGGCCCTTCCCGGCGAAGAGCTATCACGACGTGATTGCCGGCTATCGCGCCTGCGCCGCGCCTGATGCGCCGTGCCTGCCCCGCCATGTAGGAGAAGAGCGTCAGTTGCGATCTTCGAGCCTCATGATCGTCTTCACCGTCATGAGCTATGACCACGGTTCCGGTGCAAGGTGCCACGACAGTCGCCCCGAATCCGACGAACCGCTCCGGTGGTTCCGTCCCCACCACTGCCCGCCAGCTCCAGGGAGCTGATCTTCCCCGAAGGTCCACGGGTACGAAGTCGATGGCGAAGGTGGTACCCATCCGATGCGTACCATGACTCGGCACCCGGCGCGCGGGACTGTTCCGCGCTTGGAACCTACCCGCCAGCGGGTACTTCACCACGAGTGGACGGCTGTCGTCCGGCAGCGGGATCATGCGTCCCATTCTCATGCTCGTACTGCACGGAAGCCAGGCCACACCAGCCCATGAGCGAGTGTGGACGCAGGTGGTGCCTGCCACATCCCCACCGGCATGCGGGCACCGGTCGGTGGCCTGTGCGAGAGTGGCGCCATGACCCTGGGTGATGAACTCGACCTGATCTTCGAGCGTCGAGACCGCGACGACATGCAACCGACCATCGATGCCTTGCTTCCCCACTACGCTTCCCACCCTGAGAATGCGCGCGTGCTCTACGAGATCGGCGGGGCCTATGACACCGCGGGGCAGGAAGGCATCGCGCGGGGGTTCTACGAGAAGGCCCTTGCTGCCGGGCTCGACGGTGATCTGCTCCGCCGGTGCTACGTCCAGTACGGCTCGACGCTCCGGAACCTGGGCGAGTACGAGAAGTCGCTGGAGGTCTTCGAAGCAGCTCGCGCAACCTTTCCCGATTCCCCGGCACTCGGGGCCTTCGAGGCCATCACCCTGCATGCGGCGGGCCGATCGCATGCAGCCGTCGCGTCGTTGCTCGATGTGGTGGTGGACTTCGTCCGCGCTTCGGACATCGAGCGGTACAAGGCAGCCATCAGCGGCAACGCGTCCTCCATCCGCGCTCTCGACGGCGAACAGTCGTGACGGGATGTCCCCGGGAAGGGGACCCTCACGCGCCCGACAGCGGCGTGCCTGGTCGAACTCCCCGCCAGACTCCGTGGGAGGCTGGCGAGGTGACAGACACAGCGTGGCACCAGGCAGTCGACCGCTACTACGAGCAGGACTTCGACGACGACGATCCGCAGGGCTCCATCGCGAGAATGCGCGATCTCCTCTCCGCTCGGCCGGAGGGCGACCCGGAGGCTCTGTTCGAGCTGGCCGGAGTGCACGACGCCCTGGGGCTGGAAGACGAAGCGATCCCGCTGTACAGGCGGGCGATCAGCGGCGGACTCGAGGGTACGAGCGGGTTACGCGCGTCCATCCAGCTCGCCAGTAGCCTCCGCAACCTCGGCGACTCGGCCGAGGCCGTGTCGATCCTCGAATCGATGCCGGACGCAGGTATCGACGAAGGAGCACGCCAAGCCTTCCTCGCCCTGGCGCTGCATGACGAAGGCAGACACGGGGACGCGTTGAGGACAGCGCTACTGGCCCTCATCCCCACGCTCGACGGCTACAGACGATCCCTCACGGGCTACGCCGCGGACCTGCCCGGCTCCGTCACGACGACCTGAATCCTCTCCCGCGGCGCACCGGTGACGGCCCGCACCGTTCGGGGTCCCGACCGCAGATTCAGGGCCCCGGGGCCGCCGCAGCTTGGGGACGCCGGACGGCAACGGGCGCCTCGAGCTGTTCGAGTACCGTCACCCCGACGCGATCGAGACGGAACCCACCCGGCCCGACGAGATCGGCATGCACCGGGTCGCCTTCTCCGTCGACGACATCGACGAATCCCTCGAGATCGCCGCTCGCCACGGATGCCACCCGCTGCGCGGCGTGGCGACGTACGGGGACGCCTACAGGCTCACCTATATCCAGGGCCCCAGCGGCATCATCGTCATGCTCGCCGAGGAACTCAACAGGAGCTGACCGGTGCTTGACCTTCCGCCGGTGTTCACTCGTGCGGGTCGGTGTCCGGGGTGTACCAGCGGACCTGGGTGCCGGCATGGTGCGCCCGGATCAGGGCCTGGTGCAGTGAATCGGCATGCTGGAGTGCCGTCTGGAGTTCGAACGCCGCTTCCAGCACGCCGTCGACGCTCTGCCTCTGATCGGCGAAGTCCGTGCCCGCCTGGACCTGCTGGTGCCACTGGCACAACCCCTGCAGAACGTTCATCAGGTGCTGCTGCACTTCGATCAGCTCCCCCAGGGTGGCGTGGGACTCCGAAGGCTGGACGAATCTCGCCCTGCAGTGGGACAGGTCGATGGCTGCGGCATGCAGGGCCGCTGCAGCCCGATACGTGTCGGGCGGCCTTTTGTTCGGGCCTTCCTGCGGACCTCCCTCCGGGATGTCCCTCATGATTCTTCCTCCTCCACGGGGCGGCGGGACCTACCTGCGTAGACGGTAGGTCCTGCCCGTGGTGGTCACCCCAGAAGCCCTCACGGGCCAGTCCGACCATGATCCCAGTCCGCGGCGGTCGGCGACATCACCACTTCCATCTCCCTGCGCGAGGTCACAGGTGCAGCAGAAGGGGTAGCCTGCGGCCGTTCCGCCTGTCAGCGCTGTCGCCGGCGCGCCTAGCCTTCGCACTCGGCGCAGTACTTGTCGCCGTTCTTCTCGCAGGGGCGAGCTGCGTGCGGTGGCGGACCAGGAAGCAGGACATGCAGGTGAACTCGTCCGCCTGGATGGGGACGACCTGGACCTGCAGCTCTTCGTCGAGGATCGCACCGGGCAGGTCGAAGCCTTCGGCGGTGTCGACGTCCTCGGTGTCGATGGCGGCCGTCTGCGTGGTGGAGCTGCGCTGGGCCTGGATGGCCTCGAGGGATTCGTTGGCGGGCTCGTCTTCGGCTCGGACGCGCGGGGCGTCGTAGTCGGTTGCCATGGGTTTCTCGGTCTCTCTGTCGTGGGGGCGTCGCAACAGGCTACCTGCGACGGCAATGCCTTGGTGGGCGCTGCATCGAAGCCCACGCCGACGGCGCTCGATGTATCGTGTCCGGGGTCCGTACCCGCTCTTCTCCGTCGGGCGCTGCTACTCTGGCGCCACCGGACCGAGGAGCGCAGTGGCAGAGTCGATCGACCCGCAGAACCTCACGCCCGGGCAGATCGCGCTGATCAACGAAGGCCGCAAGCTCGAGGGCATCGACCTGACGCTGTTCGGCTACTTCGGCGGCCCCGAACTGCAGGGTGCGTGCATCGGCCGGATGCAGCTCGATGAGGACGGCCGGCTCCCGGCATACAACTACGACTCGCCCGAGGACCGGCTGGAAGCCCTGGTGATCGCGCAACTCCTCCGCGGAGCCCTGCGCCAGGCGATCCCGCTCGTTCTGGACGGAGTCTTCGACGACGTCTTCGCGATGCGCACGCTCGAGGCCGCGGAAGGTGACGTCCAGGAGTTCATCACCTCGGCCGGGGCGCAGGTGGTCGACCTCCTGCCGCCGGCGTACCGGCGTTCCTACACTGCGGGATTCCTGCAACGCTTCGCCGTCGTCGTCGCCGAGGTGTCCTCGGAGTTCGAGTCGGGCTGGCACGGTGCCCGCACCTTCGCGCACGAACTCGCCGCGTACTGCATCGCCAAGAAAGGCATCCGGCACGCGGATACCGAGTACGGTGCCAGTCTGGGGGCCATCGACCTCGACCGCGCGACGGTAGGCCTCCTCGGGGACAGCTCCGTACTCGAGGGGGCCTACCGCGCGGCCCCCGACCGTGAACAGCCCGACCCGCAGGGCTGGTTCGTGCCCTACGATCCGGCGTGCCGCGTCAACGCCTTCCTCTACCCCGAAGGCATGCCCACCACGGAGCAGGTCGACCTCCTCGAACACCAGCTCACGAGCGAGGTACCGGAGAAGTACCCAGGACCGGCCCGCCGGCAGGCGCTTTCCAGCGGGCACCTGCAGGACATCAGCCCGTATGCCTCCCGCCACTACTTCCTGTGCCCGGTCGCCGTCGAGCAGGCGGTCGTGGATGCGCTCGGTTTCTCCCAGCTCCCGGCGGAGGCCGAATGGGAGGACATACTGCTGCAGATCGCCTGGCACGGCGCCGCCGAGCACCCCACCTGGAAGAGCTACGACTATATCGCCCCCGGTTTCGGTGGCGAGCACGCGTACGTCGCGCTCGTCGCCGGCACCGACGAGAGGGAATCCCCGGTGCTGACCATCCAGTACCTCGGTGAGGTCGTCGACGACCCGGAACCCGCGGAGTGACGGCGCGCGGGCGGAGCCGGCGGGCGGATCCGCCCGAGATGCTACCGGCAGCAGCCGGACAGTGCCCCGGAGACCTGGCCATGCCCGGCACGGTCTCTCGGTAGGCTGGAGGCGCAACCGCTACCGAGGAGGACCACGTGGGCATTTCACCCGAAGATGAAGTCGTCAGGATCTGCCAGGAACTGATCCGCATCGATACCTCGAACTTCGGGGACAACGTGGGCCCGGGGGAGCGGAAAGCCGCCGAGTACACCGCCGGGCTGATCGAGGAGGTGGGGCTCTCCACGCAGCTCTTCGAGGCTGCGCCCGGCCGCACGTCCGTCGTCGCCCGCATGGAGGGCTCGGATTCCTCGCTGCCGGCACTCGTGGTGCACGGCCACCTCGACGTCGTCCCCGCGCAGAAGGAGGACTGGACCGTCGATCCCTTCGGCGGCGAGGAGAAGGACGGCCTGATCTGGGGGCGCGGTGCCGTGGACATGAAGGACATGGACGCCATGATCCTGTCCGTCCTGCGCTCGATGCAGCGGAACGGCCTTCGACCGAAGCGGGACCTCATCTTCGGGTTCTTCGCCGACGAGGAGGCGGGCGGTACCTACGGTGCCTCCTGGCTCGTCGACAACAAGCCGGAGGTGTTCGACGGCGCCACCGAGGCCATCTCCGAGGTCGGCGGCTTCTCGGCCACCATCGGGGGCCAGCGCACGTACCTCCTGCAGACCGCGGAGAAGGGTATCTCCTGGCTCCGTCTCGTCGCTCACGGCCGCGCAGGCCACGGCTCGCAGATCAATACCGACAACGCGGTCACCGCCCTGGCCCGAGCCGTCACGCGCATCGGCGACCACCACTGGCCCATCGAGCTGACGCCCACCACGCGGCAGTTCCTCGACGGCGTCACCGAGCTCACCGGCGTCGAGTTCGATCCCGACAACCCGGACATCATCCTGAAGGAACTGGGCACCGTGGCGCGGTTCGTAGGAGCGACCCTCCAGAACACGGCCAACCCGACCGTCCTGAAGAGCGGCTACAAGCACAACGTGATCCCCGGCACCGCCGAGGCCCTGATCGACGTCCGCACGCTGCCGGGTCAGCAGGACCAGGTCCTGGAGATCATCCGGGGGCTGGCGGGCGAGGGGGTGGACGTGACCTACGAGCACAAGGACACCTCGCTCGAGGTGCCCTTCGCGGGCAACCTCGTGGACTCCATGATCGATGCGCTGCACGCGGAGGATCCGGGCGCGAAGGTCCTGCCCTACACGCTCTCCGGGGGCACGGACAACAAATCGCTGAGCCGGCTCGGGATCACGGGGTACGGCTTCGCACCCCTGCAGCTGCCCGAGGAGCTCGACTTCACCGGCATGTTCCACGGCGTCGACGAGCGGGTACCGGCGGAATCGCTCCGTTTCGGCGCGAAGGTGCTCACCCGCCTGCTGACCACCTACTGAGCGGCGGGCATCGGCCATGGCGACGACGTCGGAAGGGCCCTCCGGGCAGCTCCTGCCGGACGGGATGCTCGAGCGCTTCCGGGACAGGGCCGCGGGGTACGACGCCGCAAACACCTTCTTCGCCGAGGACTTCGATGAGCTGAGGGCGGCCGGCTACCTCCGGATGCTGGCGGAGGTACCACCCGGTGATGCAGGGGGGATGAAACGGGCGTCAGGGGCGCAGCGGCTGCTGGCCGCGGCCGCTCCGGCAACCGCCCTCGGGGTCAACATGCATCTGGTCTGGACGGCGGTCGCCGGCCTCCTCGCGGACCGCGGCGATGCCTCGCTCCGTTTCGTCCTCGACGACGCAGCACGGGGCGAGGTCTTCGCCTTCGGCGTCTCGGAGCCGGGCAATGACGCGGTCCTGTTCGATTCGCTGACGCGGGTGGACCGTCTGCCCGGCGGTGGCTACAGCTACACGGGTACGAAGGCGTTCACGAGCCTCTCGCCCGTCTGGACCCGGCTCGGCATCTTCGGCAAGCTCGCGGGGGAGGGCGGCGAGGATGATGCGATCCTGCACGCGTTCGTTCCCCGCGGCACGCCGGGTGTGGAGACGGTCGAGGACTGGAACCCGCTCGGGATGCGCGCCACGCGGTCCAACACCACCCGGCTCTGCGGGGTGCAGGTGCCGCCGGAGGCCGTCTTACGGCGGGTTCCCGTAGGTCCCAGCGCGGACCTGCTGGTCTTCGGGATCTTCGCTTCGTTCGAAAGCCTGATCGCCTCGGTCTACCTCGGTATCGCGGACCGGGCGCTCGATCTCGCGGCACAGGCCCTGACCCGGCGTCGCAGCCATGTGGCGGACCGCCCGCTGTCCGACGATCCGGTCCTGAGGAACCTCCTGGCCGGAGCGGGCATGAAGCGGACGGGGGCGGAGGCAGAACTCCGGGCCGTGACGGAAGACCTCGACGCCCGGGCCGATGCCGGTTCCGGCTGGTTCTCGCGGCTGGTGACGCTCAAGACCCACGCGGTCGACGCCGCGGTCGCGGCGACGTCGGCTGCGCTCCATGTGGGGGGCGGCTCCGGCTTCTCGGCATCGTCCGAGGTGGTGCGACTCCACCGCGATGCGCTGGCGGGCCAGTTCCACCCCTCCACCGAGGAGTCGGCCCGGGCCACGGTCGCCACGGCCCTGCTCGGTCCGCCGTCGCGCTGAATGCCCCCGCAGGGCTCCTGCGGTGCTTGTCGGCCTCCCTGGTCACCCGGAGGAGTGCACGCGGATGCTCAGGCGGTGCGCTCGACGCGCAGGACCCTTCGCCTCAGCCAGTACCGCCTGCTGCCGCCCATATAGATGCAGCTGCGCTCCAATTCCCACTTGCCGTATTCGGCGTGTTCGGTGATGAGTTTCCGGGCCGCCGGCAAAGGCTCGCCGGCATGGACGGTGAGCACCAGGTACTCGTACTGACGCCCGTAGTCGCGCTCCCGGACCGCCGTTGCATTCAGAAAATGTTCTCGCATATCCCTCCAATTCCGACCACTTTACCGATAACGTCTAGGCCATGAGCATAGATCCGCGTGTCGCGCTCCAGTCCCTCGTGACGGCCCTGGAAGAGCATCTTGCAGCCTCGTCCGCACGACGGCGGGAGGATGATCCGGCGGTGGAAGCGGCGTATCTCGCCATCGCGGACGCCTTCGAGGTCTATGAGGAGGCCCTGTACGACGCCTTCGGGGAAGTGACTCCGCTCGAGATCTACGAGGAGTCCGACGACGAGGACGACGACGAGGGTGCGGAGGACGAAAGTCCCGAGGATGACGAGGACGCCGAGTACGCCTCCGACCTGATGGAGGCCGAAGTAGAGCGCTGACCGCGTAGGACACCGACCGCGTCGCGGCTCCACGGAGCCGTCACGCGCCCGGGACGGCGGATCCAGGCGGGACCGGCCTGTGCGGCCGGTGCAGGAACCGTTACGGGGCCAGTTCCGAGACCTCGTCCAGGACTTCCGCGATGGGCCCGGCCACCGGAGCACCGCTGGTCTGCAGGATCTCCTTGAGTTGCTGGGGCGTCCGCGCGCCGACGATCGCCGAAGCCACCCCTGGTCGGTGCAGGAGCCAGCGCAGCGCGAGTTCGTGCGGCTGGAGGTCGAGCCCCCTCGACGCGGTGCACAGCGCTTCCGTGATGCGCTGGGGCTTGCCCGAGAGGTACGGCTCGACGTACGGCGCCCAGACGTCCGATGCCCCCCGTGATTCGGCGGGGATCCTGCCGCGGTACTTGCCCGTCAGCACACCCCTGCCCAGGGGACCCCAGGCCAGGATGGCCGCGCCGAAGGCCTCGGTGGCCGGCAGGACGTCGCGCTCGGCGCCGCGGTTGACGAGGGAGTACTCGACGTCGTTGACGAGGAGCGGGAAGGACGCCGTCGCCGCGGCGCGTGCGAACTCCCACCCGGAGTAGTTGGACACGCCCACGTAGCGCGCCCGCCCGGTGGCATACGCGGACTCGAGGGCGCTGAGGGTCTCGTGGAGGGGCACGGCGGCATCGGGAGAGGGCGCGAGCCACACGTCCACGTGGTCGGTGCCGAGCAGCGACAGCGACGCGTCCAGCGAATCGAGCAGGCCACGCCGGGAACAGTCGAGCCGTCGGCTGCCGGACCGGGTGGTGCCGCCCTGCACCACGAGAACGAGCTCGGAGCGTGCCACGGTGTCGCCGATGAAGCTGCCGAGCATGGCCTCGGCCTGGCCCTCGCCGTAGCGGGCGGCGGTCTCGATGAGAGTTCCTCCGGCGTCGGCGAAGAGGCGGAGCTGCTCGCGTGCGGCCTCCTCGTTGACCTCCTGGCCCCAGTTCATGGTGCCGAGTCCCAGAGCCGAGACGGTCAGGCCGCTCGCTCCCACATTTCGCCGTTGCATACCGCCAAGCCTAAAGCCTGCCCCCGGCCGTATGGCTTAGGGTCAGAAGCGTGAATTGGATAGAAGCGATCATCCTGGGATTCGTCCAGGGCCTTACCGAGTTCCTACCCATTTCATCGAGCGCACACCTGCGCATCGTGGGTGAGCTCCTGCCGAATGCGCAGGATCCGGGTGCGGCGTTCACCGCCATCACCCAGCTGGGCACGGAGACCGCCGTCGTCGTCTTCTTCTGGCGTGACATCGTGCGCATCGTGAAGGCGTGGTTCGGCGCGTTACGGGGCAGGGTCCCGCGGAACGACCCGGACGCCCGCATGGGGTGGCTGGTCATTCTCGGCAGCGTGCCGATCGTCCTGCTCGGACTCCTGTTCCAGGACCAGATCGAGGGCACGTTCCGGAGCATGTGGATCGTCGCCACGATGCTGATCGTCTTCGGCCTGATCCTCGCGGTCGCCGACCACGTCGGACGGCAGGCACGGGACCTCCAGAGCCTCACCTACCGGCACGGCATCCTGTTCGGACTCGCGCAGGCGTTGGCCCTGGTCCCGGGCGTGTCGCGCTCCGGCGGCACCATCACGGCCGGCCTGCTGATGGGGTACACCCGCGAGGCTGCCGCACGGTACTCGTTCCTCCTGGCCATTCCCGCGGTGTTCGGCAGCGGCGTGTTCCAGCTCGCGAAGAGCTACGACGAGACCGGCCCCTACGCACTTCCGGAGACCGCCCTGGCCACGGTCGTCGCCTTCGTGGTCGGCTTCGCGATCATCGGCTGGTTCCTCAAGTTCGTCACGACGCGCGGGTACGGGCTCTTCGTGTGGTACCGCATCCTGCTCGGCCTCGCGCTCTACGTGCTTCTCGGCTTCGGGGTCATCAGCGCCTGACGCAGGGCCGTAAGGTAGAACGTGTGATTGCGTGGAATTCGACTCCTGTCCCAGAACTCGACGGCACCCAGTCGGGCATCAAGCTGTTCGACACGGCGCTCCAGGAGCCGGCACCGCTCGAGGCGCATTCCGAGCGCAGCCTCTACGTCTGCGGCATCACGCCCTACGACGCCACACACCTCGGCCATGCCTCCACCTACGTGGCCTTCGACCTCCTGAACCGCACCTGGCGCGACGCCGGATCGGCGGTGTCCTACGTGCAGAACGTCACCGACGTCGACGACCCCCTGCTCGAGCGGGCGACGGCGACCGGCGTGCGGTGGCAGGACCTCGCCGCCGAACAGATCGCACTGTTCCGCGAGGACATGGAAGCACTGAACGTCCTGCCGCCGGACCATTACATCGGGGCCGTGGAGGCCGTCGACTGGATCGTCCCCGCGGTGGAGGACCTGCTGGGCCGTGGCCTCGCCTACGTGGTGCCCGGTGAGGGGGAGGAGCCCGACGGCGACGTCTACTTCTCCCTGGACGCGGCCGCCGCCCTGCACGAGGACGACCCCGCGCGCTGGTTCCTGGGGCAGGTATCGCATCTGGACGTCGACGTGATGCTCGAGCTCTCGGCGGAACGCGGCGGGGACCCGGCACGGCCCCACAAACGCAACCCCCTCGACCCGCTGCTCTGGCGGGCGGCCAGGGTGGGGGAGCCCAGCTGGTCCGGAGCCTCGCTCGGGGACGGCCGTCCCGGCTGGCACATCGAATGCGCCGTGATCGCGCAGCGCTTCCTGCCGTCCCCGTTCACGGTGCAGGGTGGTGGCTCCGACCTCGTGTTCCCCCATCACGAGATGAGTGCCTCCCACGCCTGGGCGGCCGGCGGCACACCGCTGGCGCAGCACTACGCCCATGCGGGGATGGTGGGGTACGACGGCGAGAAGATGAGCAAGTCCCGGGGGAACCTGGTGCTGGTCTCCGCGCTGCGTGCCTCGGGCGTCGATCCTGCGGCGATCCGCCTCGCCATCCTGGCCCACCACTACCGCTCGGACTGGTCCTGGACGGACGGCGTGCTCGCGCAGGCGGTAGACCGCCTGGGTGCGTGGCGCCGGGCGGCGGAGCATGCGACGGCGGACGACGTCGTCAGGGTACGGGAGCGGATCCGCGCCTGCCTCGCCGAGGACCTCGACGCGCCGTCCGCACTCGCGGCCGTCGATGCCTGGGCTTCCGGGGTGCAGGATCGTGACGGAGATTCGACCGCGCGGCAGGGTATGGTCGACGTCCTCGACGCGCTGCTCGGCGTCAGGCTCTAGGACCCGCCCCCGGGCCTACTGCTCGCGCCGCCGCTTCTTGAGGTAGCGCTCGAACTCGCGGGCGATGGACTCACCGCTCGCCTCGGGCAGGTCCACCGTGTCCTTGGCCTCCTCGAGCTGGCGCACATAGGCCGCGACCTCGGGGTCCTCGGTGGCGAGCTCGTCGACGCCGCGCTCCCAGGCTTCCGATTCCTCCGTCAGGACGTGCGTGTCGACGGCGATCTGCAGGATCTCCTCGAGCTTGTTCAGCAGGGCGAGCTGCGCTTTGGGAGACGGCGACTGTCCCACGTAGTGGGGCACGGCGGCCCAGAGCGACATCGTGGGGATGTCCGCGAGCAGGCCCATCTCGGCCAGCACGCCCACGATGCCGATGGGCCCCTCGTAGGTCGAAGGCTCGACGTCGAGGCTCTCGCGGACGAGATCGTCGTCCGAGGTCACCGTCACGGGGATGGGGCGCGAGTGCGGGACGTCGGCGAGGAGTGCGCCGACCAGGACGATGCAGTCGACGCTGAGCTCCTTCGCCAGCGCGACGAGTTCGGCGGTGTAGGCCCGCCACTTGTAGGACGGCTCCACGCCGTTCACGAGGATCAGGTCGACGTTCGAGTTCGGCACCACGGCCTTGCTGATGCGGGTATTGGGCCACTTGATACGCCTCTGGCCCGAGGAGTTCCGCTTGATCATCGGGCGGGTGAACTGGAAGTCGTAGAACTCGTCGGCGTCGATGGTCGAGATCCGCTCGCTGCCGAAGAACCGGCCCATGTACTTCAGCGCGTCGCTCGCTGCCTCGCCGGCGTCGTTCCAGCCCTCGAAGGCCGCGAGCAGAATCGTGATGCGTCGCTCGGGCTCGGCGGCGTCCTGGAAAAGGTCCTGTACGCCGGTCGGCTGGTTCTCTTCGAAGCTATCCACGTTCTCACCCTAAACCCCGGCGCGCGGCGATGTCAGGCGAGGTTCCGGCGCTACGCGCAGAGCAGACGTGCGGGCGTGTCAAGGGGTCACCGTAGACTTGGAAGCATGGCCAACCACCCCACCGGCACCGTCCAAACCCTCTCCGATCCCGCATCCAGCCGCGACGCCTCCGCCCAGGGCGGGAACCTCCACGGGCTGCAGGGCGTGCTCTGGGACATGGACGGGACGATCGTGGACACCGAGCCCTACTGGATCCGCGCGGAGAAGGAACTGGTCGGGTCCCATGGCGGGACGTGGACCACGGAGCAGGCCACCGGCCTCGTGGGCCAGGCCCTCGAGTACTCCGCGGGGCAG
This sequence comes from Arthrobacter sp. NPDC092385, assembly GCF_044755105.1. Taxonomy (NCBI): domain Bacteria; kingdom Bacillati; phylum Actinomycetota; class Actinomycetes; order Micrococcales; family Micrococcaceae; genus Arthrobacter; species Arthrobacter sp. NPDC092385. The sequence goes on along the minus strand of NZ_JBIVQL010000008.1, from coordinate 53,672 downwards.
CTCCAGCAGGCCGGTGTCGGCCTGAGCATCCGCGACATCATCGACCACCTCATCGATCGCGTCGCGGCGGACGTCCGGGCAGCGGTGCCCTGGCGCCCGGGAGCCCGGGAATTGCTTGCGGCACTGCGTGCGGCGGGCATCCCCTGCGCGATGGTCACCATGTCCGAGGGCCTCCTCGCCGGCGCGGTCGCCGCGCAGCTGCCGGACGGCACGTTCTCCCACCTCGTGACCGGTGACCGCGTGAGTGCCGGGAAGCCGGACCCCGAGGCCTACCAGTTGGGCTTCGACCTCCTCGCCGCCGACCACCCGGGCATCAGCAAGGACCGCGTGGTGGCCGTGGAGGACTCGCTGCCCGGGGTCACGTCGGCGCTGGCCGCCGGCCTCGTCACGCTCGCCGTGCCCCACTTCGTCCCGCTGCCGCCCGACGAGCGCCGCACCGACTGGCACACCCTCGAGGGCCGGACGCCCGCCGACCTCGCGGCGCTCCTGCCGACCCCGGGGCAGGACGCGTGGCAGGACCCGTGGCAGGACGCCGAGCAGGACGCCGGCTACGACCTGGTGCGTGACACGGCGTGAGCAACAGCCCGAAGCCTGCCCGCGCGGAGGCGAGCCCTGGCCTGTCCCTCGGCCGGATCGCCGGGATACCGGTCGTCCTCGCGTGGTCGTGGTTCGTCATCACCCTGTTCATCGTGGTGGTCTTCGGACCACGCGTGGGGGCCGCCTTCCCGGGCATCGGCCTGGGCGCCTACGCCGTCGCCCTCGGCTACGCACTGCTCCTGGCCGTATCCGTGCTGATCCACGAACTCGCGCACGCCCTGACGGCGCGGGCCTTCCGATGGCCCACCACCCGGATCGTCCTGAACCTCTGGGGCGGCCATACCCAGTTCGCGAGCTTCAACGCCTCACCGGGGAGGTCGCTCCTCGTCGCTCTGGCCGGACCTGCAGCGAACTTCGTGCTCGCGGGACTCGGCTGGGGCATCCTGCAGGTCCTGGCGCCCGGCACGGTCTCCTACCTCCTCACGACCATCCTCGTCTGGGCCAACCTGCTCGTCGCGCTGTTCAACGTGCTGCCGGGCCTGCCCCTCGACGGCGGACGCCTCGTGGAGAGCGCGGTCTGGAAGGCGACCGGCAGCCAGGAGAAGGGCACCGTGGCGGCCGGCTGGGCAGGCCGCATCATCGTGATCCTGCTGCTCGGGGTCGTCGTCGGCCTGCCGCTGCTCCAGGGCCGGGGTCCGGACCTCGCCGTCATCCTCATCGCCGTGGTCATGGGGGCCTTCCTGTGGATGGGCGCGACAACGGCCATCGAGAACGCGAGGATGCGCCTGCGCCTCCCCGCCATCAGCGCGGGCCGGTTGCAGCAGCGCGCCATCGGCCTGCCCGCGGGCACCACCGTCCTCGCGGCCCGCCGCCTGCTCCGCGAGAACCAGGGCGCCGCCGTCGTCGTGACCGGCGCCGCCGGAGTGCCCGAGGCCGTCGTCGACGAGGGCGCACTCCTCGCCGTCCCGGAGGAGGCGGCCGGGACGACGTCGGTCAATGCGACCGCACGGCGCCTCGCCGCGGGAGCGTACGTCCCCGAATGGGCGGAGGGCCAGGAGCTGGTGCAGTTCCTCGCGCGCCTCGAAGGCAGCGAGTACGCCGTCATCGACCGCCAGGGCGCCGTCACCGGCCTGCTCCACCAGCGGACGGTCGTCCAGGCCATCACGGGCAAGGGCACGCCCGAGTCCTGACGTGCCGTCGACCCCTCCTGCCAGGGCAGGCTCTCCCGACGGCGGCGACGCGGCGGATGCCGCGCCGTCTCGAACCTCCCCCCGACCGATCCGCCTCCCACCCCAGCTCCAGCCCCATCCATGCCGGTTCCGCCGGCCCGTGCCGAAGGACCACCCATGAGTACCCTCCCCACCCCCGACCCCACCACCTCCGCTACGGCTTCCGCCCCCCACGGCGCCGCCGCGCGCCGAGGGCCGTTCCGGCCCGGCGAGCGCGTCCAGCTGACGGACGAGAAGGGCCGGATGAACACCATCACCCTGACGCCCGGCGGAGCGTTCCACACGCACAAGGGCTTCCTGCAGCACGACTCCCTGATCGGCGCGACCGAGGGCACCATCCTCGAGAACACCAGCGGGCAGCTCTACCAGGCCCTGCGGCCGCTGCTGTCCGATTTCGTGCTGTCCATGCCCCGCGGGGCCGCCGTCGTGTACCCGAAGGACGCCGGGCAGATCGTGACCATGGCGGACATCTTCCCCGGTGCCCGCGTCGTCGAGGCCGGAGTGGGCTCGGGCGCCCTCTCCATCTCGCTCCTGCGGGCCGTGGGTGACGCCGGGTACCTCCACTCCTTCGAGCGCCGCGAGGAGTTCGCCGACATAGCCCGCGGCAACGTCGAGACGATCTTCGGCGGTCCGCACCCGGCCTGGCAGATCACCCTCGGCGACTTCCAGGAGCAGGTGGTGGAGCAGGAGGAGCCCGGATCGGTGGACCGCGTCGTCCTCGACATGCTTGCGCCGTGGGAGTGCCTGGACGCCGTCGCGACCGTGCTGGCCCCCGGAGGCGTCTGGATCAGCTACGTGGCCACCGTGACGCAGCTGTCCCGCACCGCCGAGGCCATCCGGGCGGACGGCCGGTTCACCGAGCCCGAGGCCTGGGAATCCATGGTGCGCGGCTGGCACCTCGAGGGGCTCGCGGTCCGGCCCGACCACCGCATGGTCGCCCATACCGGATTCCTGCTCACGGCCCGCAGGCTGGCCGACGGCGCCGTCGGGTTCACCCCCAAGCGGCGTCCGTCGAAGACGGGATTCAGCGAGGAGGACCTGAACGCCTGGACGCCGCAGGCCGTCGGCGAACGCGACGTGTCCGACAAGCGCCTCCGTCGAGTGGCGCGCGACGCCGCATCGACGATCCAGCGCGGTTCCCTCCCTCCGGAAGAGGCACAGGAGCGCCGCGATGCCATCGCGGACGGCGGCACGGTCGAATAGGTCGCGCCGGAAGAGTGGAGGCGGACGAGCCGTCGGCGGTGTGCGAAGAACGGCGCAGGGTACGGGGGAGAAGTCCGCGCACCGTGGGCGTTAAGACTGCACACCGCGGACGTGCGTCTGCGCTAAGGTCGAAAGACAGCTGACGGAAAGAACCTAAGGTGGCGAACCGACATGCCGGAATCCGAAGACAACGCTTCTTCCGCTGATCCGAGGGGCTTCACCCCGCCGGCCGCCGACCCCGTGGCCCAGCGCCAACTGAACGTGCTGCGCGACAAGCTCCGCCATATCGACCGCCAGCTGGCGTCGGCGACGCAGAACAACGGGAAGCTCGTCTCCGCCCTGGAATCCGCCCGCACGGAGATCGTGCGGCTCAAGGCGGCCCTCGAGAAGGAGGGCGCCGCGCCGTTCAGCTTCGCCACCGTGATGCAGGTGAACCCGAAGCGGCCGTCCGAGCCGGGCACCACCACCGAGGCGACGGTGCAGGACACCGCCGACATCCTGCAGTCGGGGCGGAAGCTCCGCGTGACCGTCAGCCCCCTCATCAATGTCCGCCAGCTCGCCCCGGGCCAGGAGGTGCTGCTCAACGAATCGCTCACGATCGTCGCGGCCCTCGGCTTCGAACGGGCAGGGGAGATCGTCACCGTCAAGGAGCTCATGGGCACCGACCGTGCGCTCGTCGTGGGACGCACGGACGACGAACGCGTCATCAAGCTCAGCGGACCGCTCCAGGCCGAGAGGATCCGTGTGGGTGACGCCCTCGCCGTCGACACGCGGTCGGGCTACGGCCTGGAGAAGGTGCCCCGGAGCGAGGTGGAGAACCTCGTGCTCGAAGAGGTGCCGGACATCGCGTACGGCGACATCGGCGGTCTCGGCCCCCAGATCGAGCAGATCCGGGACGCCGTCGAACTGCCGTTCCTGCACCCGGATCTCTACCGCGAGCACGGGCTCAAGCCGCCCAAGGGGATCCTCCTCTACGGCCCTCCCGGCTGCGGCAAGACCCTGATCGCGAAGGCCGTCGCCAACTCGCTCGCAGCCCGTGCCGCCGAGCGCGCGGGCCTCGAGCAGATCCGCAGCTACTTCCTCAACATCAAGGGCCCCGAACTGCTGGACAAGTACGTCGGTGAGACCGAACGCCACATCCGGCTGATCTTCGCCCGGGCCCGCGAGAAGGCGTCCGACGGCAGTCCCGTGGTCGTGTTCTTCGACGAGATGGACTCGCTGTTCCGCACGCGCGGGACGGGTGTCTCGTCCGACGTCGAGACCACCATCGTGCCGCAGCTGCTCAGCGAGATCGACGGCGTCGAGAAGCTCGAGAACGTGATCGTGATCGGGGCCTCGAACCGCGAGGACATGATCGACCCCGCCATCCTGCGGCCCGGGCGGCTGGACGTGAAGATCAAGATCCAGCGGCCCGACGCCGAGGGTGCCGCCGAGATCTTCGCGAAGTACATCACCGCGGACCTGCCGCTCCACGCGGAGGACCTCGCCGAGAACGGCAACGATCCCCAGGCCACCATCTCCGAGATGATCCGCCGCACCGTCGAGCAGATGTACTCGACCGACAAGTCCAACGAGTACCTCGAGGTCACCTACGCCAACGGGGACACCGAGATGCTCTACTTCAAGGACTTCAACTCCGGAGCGGTCATCCAGAACGTGGTGGACCGGGCGAAGAAGTACGCCATCAAGGACCTCCTGCTCGACGGCTCCAAGGGCCTGCGCATCGAACACCTGATGCGGGCCGTGGTGGACGAGTTCCGCGAACACGAGGACATGCCGAACACCACCAATCCCGACGACTGGGCACGCATCTCCGGCAAGAAGGGCGAGCGCATCACGTACATCCGCACCATCGTGCAGGGCAAGGCGGGCCAGGAGCCCGGCAAGTCGATCGAGACCACGGCGAATACGGGCCAGTATCTGTGATGGACACGGGCGGACGACGGACCGGCCCGCCGGGCGGGACACCGCCGGTCGGTGAGGGCATCTCCGTCCACCGCGTGATGGGCACGGAGACGGAGTACGGCATCATCGCGCCCGCCCTGCCGTCCGCGAATCCCACGCTGCTGTCCTCGCAGGTGGTCAACGCCTACGCCGCCACGCTGCGCGAAGGGCTCGGCAACCTCGCCGGGACGCGGTGGGACTACACCGACGAGACGCCGCTGACGGACGCGCGAGGCTTCCGCATGGACCGCGCCAGCGCCCATCCGAGCCAGCTGACGGACGAGCCGGCCGAGCTCAGCGCGGAACAGATCGCCCTCGAACGGGGCGAGCCCGCCGAAGCCGCCGTGCTCATGAACCTCGTGCTCAACAACGGTGCCCGGCTCTACGTGGACCACGCCCACCCGGAGTACTCGTCGCCCGAGGTGACCAACCCCCTCGACGCCGTCCTCTGGGACCGGGCGGGGGACCACGTGGCCGTCGCCGCGATGCACCGGATCGGTGCCACGCCCGGCTTCTCACCCGTGATCCTGTACAAGAACAACACCGACAACAAGAGCGTCTCCTACGGCTCCCACGAGAACTACCTCGTTCCCCGGAGCGTCCCCTTCTCGAAGCTCGCCGAGGCCCTGATCCCCTTCTTCGTCTCCCGCCAGGTCATCTGCGGCGCGGGCCGTGTCGGCATCGGCCCGCTGAACCAGGGATCCGGCTTCCAGATCAGCCAGCGCGCCGACTTCTTCGAGAACGAGGTCGGCCTGGAGACGACGGTCCGACGCCCCATCATCAACACCCGGGACGAGCCGCACGCCGTCGCCGAGAAGTACCGGCGGCTGCACGTCATCATCGGCGACGCCAACCTGAACGAGGTGTCGAACTACCTGAAGGTGGGAACCACCGCCCTCGTCCTCGCGCTCATCGAGCAGGGCCTGGCTCCGGTACCCGTGCTCGAGGACCCGGTCGAGGCGCTGCGCACCGTCAGCCACGATCCCTCCCTGAAAGCCACCGTCCGGCTGACGGACGGCCGGAGCCTGACGGGGCTCGAACTGCAGGAGCTGTACTGCGACGCCGTCTCCGCCGCACTCCCTGCGGATGCGGACCAGCAGACGCGCGACGTCGTCGAGCGCTGGCAGTCCCTGCTGGGCACGCTGCGCGAGGATCCGATGGGCGCCTCGCGCCAGGTGGACTGGATCGCCAAGCTGAAGGTCCTGGAGGCCTACCGAGCCCGGGACGGGCTCGCCTGGACGGACCCGCGCCTCGCGCTCGTCGACCTGCAGTACGCCGACCTCCGGCCGGACAAGGGCATCTACCAGCGGCTGGCCCGCCGAGGGGATGTCGAGCTGCTCGTGCCCGACGCCGAGGTGGCGCGTGCCGCCGTCGAACCCCCGCGCGACACCCGCGCCTACTTCCGTGGACGCTGCATCGCCGAGTACCCCGCGGAGGTGGTCGGAGCGAGCTGGGACTCGCTCATCTTCGAGCTCGCGGGGGAGCGGCGCCTGCAGCGCGTCCAGACACGCGAACCGCTCCGCGGCACGGCCGTGCTCACCGAGGAATTGTTCGACCTCGCAGCCGACGCCGGCGATTTCCTCGGCCGATTGTTGAGCGGGCCGGATCGCCGCGTGGCACCATAGGAACCAGATCACCGAAGTGGTCACGAACACGGAAAGGGCGGCCATCATGGCGACACAGGACCGCATCAACACCAGCGGGTCCTCCTCGAAATCAGAGGAGGAGATCCCCGAGCCCGCTCCCGCAGCTCCCGCGGCCCAGGACTCCACGCAGACGCAGGGAGTCGACGGCCTGCTCGACGAGATCGACGGCGTCCTCGAATCCAATGCCGAGGAATTCGTCCGTGGGTTCGTGCAGAAGGGCGGCCAGTAGCGGATGCTCCCGGACGATGCAGCAGCAGCGGTTCCGCGGGCGGCCTCCACGTCCTTCACCGACTACCTGGGCGCGCACCATCCCGGGTTGCTGCCGTCGAACCGGACGCTCGGCCCGGTGACCGCGTCCACCGACGCCTCGCACCTGGCACCGCATGCCACGACCATCGTCTCGCTGACCTTTCCCGGCGGCGTCCTGATGGCCGGGGACCGGCGTGCCACGATGGGCAACGTGATCGCGAGCCGGCACATCGAGAAGGTGTTCCCGGCTGACGTCTACTCGGTCCTCGGGATCGCCGGGAGCGCCGGCATCGGGCTCGACCTGACCCGCCTGTTCCAGGTGGAGCTCGAGCACTACGAGAAGATCGAGGCGACGATGATGAGCCTCGACGGCAAGGCCAACCGGCTCGCCGCGATGGTCCGGCAGAACCTCCCCATGGCGATGCAGGGCCTCGCCGTCGTGCCGCTCTTCGCCGGTTTCGACACGGACCGCCACGTCGGGCGGCTGTTCTCCTTCGACGTCACCGGCGGTCGGTACGAGGAGCACGAACACCACTCGGTCGGTTCCGGTTCGGTCTTCGCGCGCGGAGCTCTCAAGAAGCTCTGGAACCCGCGACTGGACGAAGCCTCCGCGGTGCGGGTCGCCGTCGAAGCGCTGTACGACGCCGCCGACGACGACTCCGCGACCGGCGGGCCGGACACGGTGCGCGGGCTGTGGCCCGTGGTCTACGTCGTGGACGGTGCAGGCGCGCGCCGGATCCCGGAGCGCGAACTCGAAGCCGCAGCGCACACCATCATCGATGCCCGCTCCGCGGCAGGCCGGGAGGCATAGGCCATGACACAGCAGTTCTACGTCTCGCCCGAACAGCTGATGAAGGACCGCGCGGATTTCGCGCGGAAGGGCATCGGCCGGGGCCGGTCCGTCGTGGTGATGAGCTGCAGGGACGGGATCGCGCTCGTCGCCGAGAACCCCTCGCCCTCGCTGCACAAGCTCGGCGAGATCTACGACCGCATCGCCTTCGCGGCGGTGGGCAAGTACAACGAGTTCGAGAGCCTGCGGCAGGCCGGCGTGCGCTACGCGGACGTCCGCGGGTACTCCTACGCCCGCGAGGACGTGACCGCCCGCGGACTGGCGAGCGTCTACGCGCAGAGCCTGGGCGCCGTGTTCACGGCCGAGAGCAAGCCCTTCGAGGTGGAACTCGTGGTGGCCGAGGTGGGCCGGACCCGGGACGCCGACCACCTGTACCGGCTGACCTTCGACGGCTCGATCGCGGACGAGTCCGGCTTCGTCGTCATGGGCGGCGCCGCGGACGCCGTCGTCGACGCGCTGCAGGGCACCTGGTCCGCCGACCTCAGCCTCCCCGAAGCAGTCCGCGCCTCGGCACGGGCCCTCAGGAGCGACGGGGGCGCAGCACCGGCACAGGCTTCCGCCGGTGCGAACGGGAAGCGTCCCGCAGCAGCGCCCCTGGATCCGTCCCTCCTCGAAGTCGCCTTCCTCGAACGGGACCCCGACACGCTGCGCGGGAGCCGACGAGCCTTCCGCCGGATCGGCGGCCCAGAACTCGAGAACCTGCTGCAGCACGAACAGGACACCTGATGGACCGCCGCATCTTCGGAGTCGAGACCGAATTCGGCATCTCCTACTCCGGTCCGAACTCCCGGCCGCTCTCCCCGGAGGAGGTTGCCCGCTACCTCTTCCGCAAGGTCGTCAGCTGGGGGAGGTCCTCCAACGTCTTCCTGACCAACGGCTCACGCCTCTACCTCGACGTCGGCTCGCACCCCGAATACGCGACGGCGGAGTGCGACGACCTCGCGCAGCTCATCGCCCACGACCGCGCCGGGGAACTGATCCTGGAGGACCTCGTGGCCGAGGCGCAGCGCAAGCTGGCGCAGGAGGGCTACGACGGCAAGATCTTCCTCTTCAAGAACAACACCGATTCCGCGGGCAACTCCTACGGCAGCCACGAGAACTACCTCATTCCCCGGAAGCTGGAGTTCGCGCGGCTCGCGGACATCCTCATCCCCTTCCTCGTCACGCGGCAGCTCCTCGTCGGGGCGGGCAAGGTCCTCAAGACGCAGACGGGCTCCATCTACGCGTTCTCGCAGCGGGCGGACCACCTGTGGGAAGGCATTTCCTCGGCCACCACCCGCTCGCGGCCCATCATCAACACCCGCGACGAGCCGCACGCCGACGCCGAGCACTACCGCCGGCTGCACGTGATCGCCGGGGACTCGAACATGTCCGAGACCACCACGCTCCTGAAGATCGGCTCGGTGGACCTGCTGCTGCGCATGGTCGAGGCAGGCGAGCTGATGCGGGACTTCCGCCTGGAGAACCCCATCCGCAGCATCCGGGAGATCTCGCACGACCTCACGGGGCAGCAGCTCCTCAAGCTCGCCAACGGCCGGCACATGACGGCCCTCGAGATGCAGCGCGAATACCTCGCCCGTGCCACGGCCTTCGTGGAGCAGCGCGGCGCGCACAACGCGCACGTCCCCGCGGTCCTCGGGCTGTGGGAGCGTGTGCTCGACGCCGTCGAGACCGGGGACACCAAGAGCATCGACACGGAGGTGGACTGGGCGATCAAGAAGAAACTGATCGACCGCTACCTCGCCCGCTCCGGCGGGGACCTCGATTCGGCCCGGGCAGCCCAACTCGACCTCACCTACCACGACATCTCACGGTCCCGCGGCCTGTTCTTCCTGCTGCAGGCCCGCGGGGAGGCTGCGCGCGTCGTCGACGACACCGCGGTGAAGGAAGCGGTCGACGTACCGCCGCAGACCACGCGGGCCCGCCTGCGCGGCGAGTTCGTCCGCCGGGCGAAGGAGGCGAACCGCGACTACACCGTGGACTGGGTGCACCTGAAACTCAACGACCGGGCGCAGCAGACCATCCTCTGCAAGGACCCCTTCACCTCGGTGGACGAGCGCGTGGAGGCACTCCTCCAGCAGCTGTGAGGCCGGAGGGTTCCGCCTCCGAGGCGGTGTGCCGGCGGTCAACAGGGTATTCCCAGGAGGAACCGCGGCTCCGCAGCCGTTAGGCTTGTCAGGGCCCTTTGTTCTGCGGGCAGCCTGGACTGGTCATCAATCTGAAAGAAGTTCTGTGCGAAAAGTACTAGCAATCCTCCTTCCGCTCCTGCTGTTGCTGACAGCATGCGGCGGCACGACGACGGGGAATTCGGCCGGTGCCGCCGAGGTCTTCGACACGGTCGAGGTGAGCGGCGGATCCGACGAGGAAGCACCGACCGTCGAATTCGAATCACCCCTGGACATCACCGACGTGGCCGCGAAGACGGTCGCCGAAGGCGAAGGCGACGAGGTTCAGGCAGGGCAGCAGATCCGCTACCAGCTCGTCTCGCTCAACGCCGAGGACGGGGAAGTCCTCGGTGACACCTACAGCCAGGGCGAGCCCCAGGTGCTGCCGGTCGACGACATGCTCAAGGAGCAGGACAGCGAACTCTACGAGGTCCTGGTCGGCACGAAGGTCGGCGCCCAGGTGGCCTACACGCGTCCCTCGCCCGAGCCCGCGGAGGGCCAGACCGCCGCACCGCAGCAGCTGATCGTCCTGAAGGTCATCTCGGCCGAGCAGCCTCCGCCGGAGCCGGAGGTCCTCTCGCCCGAGGACGTCAATAAGCTCGACGACGAGGGCCAGCTGCCCACCTTCACCTTCGGTGAGAACGGCGCCCCCGAGGTCACCATCCCCGAGAACGAGCCCTCCGACGACCTCGTCGTCAAGGTACTCGAGGAGGGCACCGGCGAAGTGGTCGGCGAGACCGACAGCATCACCGCGAACTACACCGGCTGGACCTACAGCGACGGCGAGAAGTTCGACTCGAGCTACGATCGCGGCGAGCCCGCCACGTTCCCGCTGAACCAGGTCATCACCGGATGGACCAAGGGCCTCGCCGGGCAGAAGGTCGGATCCAAGGTCCTGCTCGTCATCCCGGAGCCCTGGGCCTACCCCAACGCCTCGCAGGGACAGCCCTCCGGCACCCTCGTGTTCTACGTCGAGATCGTCAGCAAGGAAGCGGCCCAGTAGTTCCGGGCTCCTCCACCAGCCAACGAAAGCACCAGGAAAGGAAACCATGTCCTTCGGACAGCGCAACTTCGACCGGCAGAAGCCGGAGATCGACTTCCCCGCCCACGACGTCCCGGCCGACCTGGTCATCGAGGACATCATCGAGGGGACCGGCGACGAGGCGAAACCCGGCAACACCGTGTCCACGCACTATGTCGGTGTCGCCTTCTCCACGGGCGAGGAATTCGACGCCTCCTGGAACCGCGGCGCACCGCTCGATTTCAAGGTCGGCGTCGGGCAGGTCATCCAGGGCTGGGACCAGGGCCTCCTCGGCATGAAGGTGGGCGGTCGTCGCCGCCTCGAGATCCCGTCCCACCTCGCCTACGGACCCAGCGGCGCCGGGTCGGCCATCGGCCCCAACGAGGCGCTGATCTTCGTGGTGGACCTGCTCGGCGTCCGCTAGCACTACCTCCCGGACCCGCAGGGTCCGCGCGGTTCCCCGCACCATCGTCCGGAAGGGACGCAGGCCGACCACCGGTTGGCGTGCGTCCCTTCTGCCGCTTCCGTGAAGGTAGGGTTTTCCCGTGTCCGCAAAACGTACCGAACGCCTCCTCACCCTCGTGATCATGCTCCTTTCGAGCCGCCGTGGGTACACGAAGGAGGAACTGTTCGAGGAGATCGACCTGTACCGCGAGGCGACCTCTGTAGCCGCACGCGAGAAGCTCTTCGACCGGGACAAGGCGGCACTGCGCGAGCAGGGCATCCCCCTGGAATCCTTCAGCGAGGACACGCTCTTCGACAACGACAACACGGTGCAGCGGTACCGCATCAATGCCGAGAACTATCGCCTCGGCGGCGTGAGGTTCCAGCCGGAGGAGTACGCGGTCCTCAACCTGGCCGCCGGTGTCTGGGACCAGGGGTCCCTCGACGCCGCCGCCTCGCGGGCCCTGCGGAAGCTCAGTTCGCGCAGCACCGACGGCGGTATCGAACTGACACCGCTGATCCAGCCCCGTATCACCACGGATGCGCCGTACTGGGACATCGTGTGGCAGGCCCTGACCACCCGCACCCCCCTCCGTTTTCCCTACCGAGCGGCCAGCACGGGGCGCGAGGAGGTCCGGACCGTGCATCCGTGGGGAATGGGTGCCCGCTTCGGCCACTGGTACGTCGTCGGATACGACACCACCCGCAAGGCAGAACGCTTCTTCCGGCTGTCCCGCATGACGGGCGAGCCCGTGCTGGTGCGCGGCACCTTCGATGTCCCTGCGTCCTTCGACATGAACCGGACGCTCTCCTCGCTGTCGCGGAGCGAGCCCGACCGCACCGCCGTCGTCGCCGCCCGTCCCGGATCCTGCCAGGTGCTGCGGGTCCGGAAGGACGCCGAGGTCCTCGAGACAGGGGAGGAGTGGGACATCCTGCGGGTGCCGTATGCGGCGTCGAGCCCCATGGCGGCGACGATCGCTGGGCTGGGGACCAATGCGAGGGTCGAGGAGCCGGCAGAGCTGGCAGCCCAGGTGGCGCGCCTGCTGGAGGGGGCCTACGCCGCGGCCGTCGCGGCGCCGCAGGGCCTCGAGATCACCGGTGCGGTGCGGCCCGCGCCGCGCCGGAAATCCTCCTCGCAGGATCATCTCCTGCGCCTGCTCGACCTCGTGCCCTATCTCCTGGCCAACCCCGGGGCGGAAGTGGGGGAGACGGCGCGGAAGTTCGAGGTGACGGAGAGCCAGCTCACCAAGGACCTCGACCTGCTCTTCGTCAGCGGCCCCCGGCACTATCCCGATGCGCTCATGGATGTGAATATCGAGGACGGCAGGATCTACCTGACCAACGCCCGCGACCTCGCAGAGCCGGTCAAGCTGAGCATGGACGAGGCGTGCTCCCTGATCGTGGGGCTCCAGGCCCTCCGGGAACTGCCCGGCATGAGGAACAACGAGGCGATCGTCAGCGCCCAGACCAAGCTGACCGCTGCTGCCGGCGACGCGGCCCGGATCGGGGCCGCCGTGGCCACGAAGCTCACGGAGGACGACATCGATCCGACCCTCGAGGTGCTGCAGGCCGCCCTGCAGTCGGGAGTGCGGGTGGCAGTGGACTACTTCGTGCCGACGCGGGACGAGATCACGCACCGCCTGCTCGAGCCGCTGCGCATCTTCCTGCACCAGGACACGTGGTACCTGGAGGCATGGAGCGTCGACTCCGACGGGCTGCGCAACTTCCGCCTCGACCGCATCCAGAGCGCCACCCTGACGGACCAGCCGGCCACGGCCGCCGTCGACGAGGAATCCCTCGCCCGCGACCGGCGGACCGCGGCCCCCTACCGCTCCGGTGAGGCGGACCAGGCCGTCACGCTCCTGCTGGAACCCCGGGCGCGGTGGATCGCCGCACAGTACAACGCCGACGCCGTGCAGGAGCTCGGCGAGGACCGCCTGGCCGCGCGCCTGAGGGTCGCCTCGAGCTCCTGGATCCCCGGCCTCGTCGCCGGCCTCGGAGGATCCGCCGCCGTCGTCGCCCCCGCCCAGGTGCGCGAGGAGACCCTCCGCTGGCTCGAGGCAGCCCGCGCGCACCAGGCGCTGGCCTAGACTGGCACCATGCTCTGGTGGATGTGGATCGTGCTGTGGGTTGCGCTGGTGGCCGTCAGCGTGATCTTCCTCGTCGCGGTCGGATTCGGCGTGTTCCGACGGGGAATGCGAACTCTCGGTGAATTCGGGGAAGCGATGGACCGCTTCGACGTGAACGTCCGGGCCGACGGCGACAGCGCTCCGGCGGCCGTGGGCGTGCCCGGAATCCCCGTGCCGGCCGTATTCTCCGCGCCCGTGGATGTCCGCGCGGCACGTGAAGCGGCGAAGCTCCGACGGATCGCCGACCGGCGCGGCAGGCGGGTCGCCCGGCGTGACCGCCGCGGGCAGCCCCAACTCCTGCAGGACATGCCCCACCTGTGACCTAAACTGGTGGAGGGATCAACGAGAGGAATTGGGCATGAGGCTCGAAGGCTGGCATATCGTCATCATCATCGTTCTTGCGATCGTTCTGTTCGGCGCTCCGAAGCTTCCCGGGCTGGCGCGCAGCGTGGGCCAGTCGCTGCGGATCTTCAAGTCCGAGGTGAAGCAGATGAAGGACGAGAACAATACCGGCGAGCCCGGCACGGATCCCGTGGAGGGCCGCGTTGTCAACAACCCGGGCCCGCAGACCTACACTCCCACCCATCAGGTCCCGGGTCAGCCGGGCCACCAGCAGGGGACCCCGGTGAGTCATGTGCAGGGCGACGCGCGGGCCGACGTCCGTGGCGAGGGCCAGGCGGGGCCGTCGCAGCAGAGCGGTTCCTCGCACACCAGCCAGTAGGGCCTGCCGGTGTCACCCGCGAAGGTCCGCCAGCGTGGCAGGAAAGCGAACCCCGAAGGGCGTATGGCCCTGAAGGAGCACCTGCGTGAGGCCCGCAACCGCCTGTCCAAGTCCGCGATCGCCGTCATCCTCGGCACCGTGGCCGGGTTCTTCGTGTACGAGCCGGTGCTGCGGGCCCTGGCCGCGCCGATCATCGCGATCAACGCCCAGGACGGCCGGACGGCGTCGCTGAACTTCGACAGCGCCGCGTCCCCGTTCGACCTGCTCATCCAGGTCTCGGTGTTCCTGGGCCTGGTCCTCTCCAGCCCCGTGTGGCTGTACCAGCTGTGGGCATTCATCACCCCGGGGCTGAAGTCGAAGGAGCGCCGGATCGCCCTGGCGTTCATCGCGGTCGCGTTCCCGCTGTTCCTGGCCGGTATCGCCCTGGCGTGGCTGATCCTGCCCAACGCTGTGCGGGTCCTGACGGAATTCACACCCGAGGACTTCTCCAACTACATCAGCGTGTCCGTGTACTTCACGTTCGTGCTCCGCCTGATGCTCGCGTTCGGCATCGCGTTCCTGCTCCCGGTGGTCCTGGTCGGGCTGAACATGGTGGGCCTGGTCTCGGGGAAGCAGATCCTCAAGGCGTGGCGTATCACGGTGTTCCTGGTGTGCCTGTTCGCGGCGATGGCCGCCCCGGGCGGGGACGCGCTGAGCATGTTCTACCTCGCGGTGCCCCTGCTGCTGCTGTTCTTCCTCGCGATCGGACTGTGCCTGCTCAACGACAAGCGGCGGGCCCGCCGCACCGCGGCCCGCGAAGCCGCCGTCGAGGCCACCGCGGACACGGCAACGCCCCTCGACGCCCTCTGACAGCTGCCGCGCGACCGGCAGGATCAGCACGATCACGACCCGTCCCGCAAGCACCACCGATGACCGGAGGCCGTGCGCCGGGACGGCGTGCCCGGCCCGGGCGGAGCGTCTAGGGTGGAAAGATGAGCACCCCCGCCGAGAGATACGCAGCTGCAAAGGCACGCACCGAACACTCGCGGACGCAGCTGTCCCATTTCGAGCAGACGCTGGACTTCGAACTCGATCCGTTCCAGCGCGAGGCGTGCACTGCGCTCGAGGCCGGCAGGGGCGTGCTCGTCGCGGCACCCACCGGCGCCGGGAAGACGGTGGTCGGCGAGTTCGCCGTCTTCATGGCGCTGCAGAACGGCCTCAAGGCCTTCTACACCACGCCCATCAAGGCGCTGAGCAACCAGAAGTACTCCGAGTTGGCTGCCGTGCACGGCAACGACCGCGTCGGCCTCCTCACCGGCGACACGAACATCAACGCCGACGCCGACGTGATCGTGATGACCACCGAGGTCCTGCGCAACATGCTGTACGCCAATTCGGACGCCCTCGACAACCTGGGCTACGTGGTGATGGACGAGGTGCACTACCTGGCCGACCGGTTCCGCGGGGCGGTGTGGGAGGAAGTCATCATCCACCTGCCCACCGAGGTCAGGCTCGTGTCCCTCAGCGCCACGGTGTCCAACGCCGAGGAGTTCGGTGCGTGGCTGGACACCGTGCGCGGAGACACCGACGTCGTCGTGTCCGAGCACCGCCCGGTCCCGCTCTGGCAGCACGTGATGGTCGGACAGAGCCTCATCGACCTGTTCGCCGGCGATGTCGCGTTCGACGAGGCGGCGCCGGACGGGGCCGGAAGCGGCGCCCGGAACCAGTACGACGTCAATCCCGAGCTGCTCGAACTGGCGAGCAACGAGATCCGGCTCAACCAGCGCGCCAACTGGGGCGGTCCCGGCGGGCGGCGCGGCAAGCCCCGCAACGGGCGCGGAGGACCCCCGCAGACCACGGCGGTGCGCCGCGCCACGCGCCCCCAGGTGATCAGCGCACTCGACCGCTCCGACCTCCTCCCGGCCATCACGTTCATCTTCTCCCGGGCGGGCTGCGAAGCGGCCGTCACGCAGTGCCTGCACGCCGGGCTGTGGCTCACCACGGAGGAGGAACGCGATGAGATCAGCGAGACCATCGACGAGGCCACGATGGACATCCCGCGCGACGACCTCGAGATCCTCGGATTCTGGACGTGGCGGGAGGGCCTCATCCGCGGCTTCACGGCGCATCACGCCGGAATGCTGCCGACCTTCAAGGAGATCGTCGAACGGCTGTTCGCGGCAGGACTCGTCAAGGCGGTCTTCGCGACCGAGACGCTGGCCCTCGGCGTCAACATGCCCGCCCGGACGGTCGTCCTCGAGAAGCTCGACAAGTTCAACGGCGAGGCGCACGTCGACGTGACGGCGGGGGAGTACACCCAGCTCACGGGCCGTGCCGGGCGTCGCGGCATCGACGTCGAGGGGCACGCCGTCGTCCTCTGGCAGCCGGGCACCGATCCCGGCGCCGTGGCCGGCCTCGCCTCCCGACGCACCTACCCGTTGAACTCGAGCTTCCGGCCGACCTACAACATGAGCATCAACCTGATGGCGCAGTTCGGCCAGGAGCGTTCACGGGAGATCCTCGAGACGTCCTTCGCCCAGTTCCAGGCGGATCGTTCCGTCGTCGGGCTCGCGAAGCAGGTGCGCAGCCGCGAGGAATCCCTCAAGGGATACGAGAGGTCGATGACGTGCCACCTCGGGGACTTCCGCGAGTATGCGAACCTGAGGCGCGAGCTGTCCGAGCTCGAGTCGCGGGCGTCCCGGGACCGGTCCCGCACCCTGAGGTCGGCCGCCGAATCCTCCCTGGAATCGCTGCGGCCCGGTGACGTGATCGACGTTCCCGGCGGGAGGAGCCAGGGTTATGCCGTCGTCCTGGACAGCGACACCTCCCGGGAGCCCCGGCCCACGGTGCTCACCCTCGAGACGCAGATCCGCCGGGTCGGCGTGCAGGACCTCGACGGTCCCGTGGAGGTCCTCTCCCGCATACGGATCCCGAAGCACTTCAGTGCCCGCAGCCCGAAGGACCGCCGGGACCTGACGTCCTCGTTGCGCAACGCACTGCAGGAGAAGCGGCCGCCGCGGCGCGGGGCCGACCGGGTGGCGGCCGGCTACTCGGCGTCGGCGGCCGAAGAGGAACGTGCCATCACCGAGGTCCGTCGCCGCCTCCGTGCGCACCCCTGCCACGGGTGCAGCGAACGCGAGCAGCACGCGCGCTGGGCCGAGCGGTGGTTCAAGCTGCGCCGGGAGACCGATCAGCTGGGGGGCCAGATCCGCGGGCGGACCAACACGATCGCCAAGACCTTCGACCGCGTCTCCGAGGTCCTCGGGCACTACGGGTACCTCGAGTACACGGACGACGGCGTGTCCGTCAGCGCCGCCGGGCAGAAGCTGCGCCGGATCTACGGCGAGAAGGACCTCCTGATCGCCCTGTGCGTCGAGGAGGGCGCCTTCAGCGACCTCGACGCGGCGGAGCTCGCAGCCGTCGCCACGGTGCTCGTCTACCAGGCCAAGCGCGAGGAGCGCGGGGTGCGCCCGGTGATGCCGAGCGTGTCCCTCGAGGGCTCTGTGGAGACGATCATCCGGCAGTGGTCCCAGCTCAACGACGTCGAGGAGCAGCATCGGCTTCCCGTCACCGGTGAACCGGAGCTCTCGCTCGTCTGGCCGATGTTCAAGTGGGCCCAGGGCCGGTCCCTCCAGGCGGCCCTCAGCGGGACCGAACTCGCAGCGGGAGACTTCGTGCGCTGGTCGAAGCAGGTCATCGACCTCCTCGACCAACTGGCCAAGGTGCCGGACCTCCCGGGCAGCCTGCAGCAGACGTGCATCCGGGCGATCAGACTGATTCGTCGTGGCGTGGTGGCATACTCGAACATCAGTGAATAGTCCCCGTTCGGGGACACACCGGCCACAGAAAGTCTCCCAGCCTCGCCATGCCCAGCACTGAACGCCCCCAGCCCGTCCTGTACCGCAACGGCTCCGTCTACAGCCCTGCCGATCCCTTCGCAACCGCCCTGCTCATCGACGGCGGTACCGTGGCATGGGTGGGCACGGAGCACGCCGCGGCCAACCTCACCGGACCGGGCGTGCGCACCGTGGACCTGGACGGCGCGCTGGTCACGCCCGGCTTCGTGGACGCCCACACGCACACCACCGAGACGGGTATCGCCCTCGGCTCGATCGACCTGACGGCGTGCCGCTCACTGGGAGAACTCCTGGATTCCGTCGCGGCTGCGGCGTCCTCGGGGGCTTCCACCGTCCTCGGGTTCGGCTGGGACGAGTCGTCCTGGCCGGAGCAGCGCGTGCCGACGGCCTCGGAGCTCGACCAGGCCGGCAACGGCGCGCTCGTCTACCTCGTCCGGGCCGATATCCACTCCGCGGTGGTCTCGGGTAGCCTGGCGGCCGGCCTCGGCCTCGCGGGCATCGACGGCTGGGACGACGGCTTCGTGGTCCGCGCGGCGCACGAGGCGGCCCGACAGGCCACCCGCAACCTCAGCCCGGGCCAGCGACGCAGCTACCAGCAGGCGGCCCTGCTCCACGCCGCATCACGGGGTTATGTCGCGCTGACCGAGATGGCTGCCCCCCATATCGCGCCGCGGGAGGACCTCGAGGCCCTGCTGTCCATCGACGGTCCGCAGTCCGGGCTGCCATTGCCGGAGGTCATCCCGTACTGGGCGCAGCTCACGGCATCGCGGGAGGACGTGCGCTCCGCCATGCGGGGCTTCGGAGGGCGGCTCGCGGGTCTCGCCGGTGACCTGAACGTCGACGGATCCATCGGGTCCCGCACAGCGGCCCTCCGCGAGCCGTACAGCGACGATCCGGGCAACCGCGGGAGCCTCTACCTGAGCGAGGACGACGTCGCCGCCCATCTCCTCGCCACGACCGCGGAGACGGTCCAGGCCGGGTTCCATGTCATCGGCGACGCCGGTCTCGACGTCGTTCTGAGCGGTCTCGAGGCCGCGGCCAGGGAGCTGGGTGTGGACGAGGTGCGCCGCTCACGCCACCGCCTCGAACACGTAGAGCTCGCCGACGACGCCGCCATCGCGGCGCTCGTGCACTACGGCGTGGCCGTCAGCGGACAACCTGCTTTCGATGCCCTGTGGGGCGCCGAAGGCGGCCTGTACGACCAGCGGCTGGGGGAGCGGAGCACCGGGATGAACCGCTTCGCCTCGTTCCTGTCCGCGGGGGTCCTCGTGGCGCTCGGATCGGACAGCCCCGTGACGCCGCTCGATCCCTGGGCCTCCGTCCGTGCGTGCCTCCAGCACAGCAACGCGGCGGAGAACATCTCCGCGCGGGCTGCCTTCATAGCGCACACCAGGGCGAGCTGGCGGCTCTCGGGCCGTAGCCCCATGATGGGGCAGCTGGCGCCGGGTACCCCCGCGTCGTTCGCCATCTGGAAGGTCGACGAACTGATGGTCCAGACGCCCGACAACCGGGTCCAGTCCTGGAGTACGGACCCCCGTGCCGGTACGCCCCTGCTGCCCGCACTCGATACCGAGAACGCCCCCCTGTGCCTCGAGACGGTGCACGACGGCCACCGGCTGTACGTCGCCGACGGCTTCGCCGCAGCGTAGGCCGCGGCCCTGCCCGGCTGGATCTTCTTGGCAGAAATCGACAGCACCCTGACCTGCACCGAAGCACGTTTCCGCAGGTCAGAGCGCTGTTGACACCTCCTCCACAGCACGTAAGCTTTTGCCCTACGGGTTAGAGGAACTCCTGAGGGAGCAAACCTGGCTGGTCTCCGAAAGCGCAACGCATCGGCCTTACGAATGGCGCGTGTTGCCCATCCACAGGGAGTCAGTACTCATCAAGGGCAGGTCCACACATCAGTAGAAAACGATGTCGGCACGCGTGCGGGCATCGGTACGAAGATGTGTGGATCTGCCCGAGTGCCCGTCCGCCGCCGTCCCGGCGGGCCCTCCCGCGCGGCACCCTGACCGTTCGCCTATACTGCAGACTGGCTCCGCGTGCGGAGCAGTCCCTGCGCTATGCGCTCCCTGACGGAAAGGTCCCCCTGCGTGCGAGTCGTCACGATCATCCCCACCTACAACGAGATCGAGTCACTCCCGCTGACCCTTGCCCGGTTGCGGGCTGCCGTACCGGCCTCGGACGTCCTCATCGTCGATGACAACAGCCCCGACGGCACGGGCGACTTCGCCGATCGGGCCGCTGCTGCCGACGGCCAGGTGCACGTACTGCACCGGACCGGCAAGGAAGGGCTGGGAGCGGCGTACATCGCCGGGTTCCGGTGGGCCCTCGAGCGCGACTACGACGTGCTGGTGGAGATGGACGCCGACGGCTCCCACAAGCCGGAGCAGCTGCAGGGCCTGCTGGACGCCGTGGACCGGGCCGACCTCGTGATCGGCAGCCGCTGGGTTCCCGGTGGCGGCGTGGTGAACTGGCCCGCGCATCGCAAGTTGCTCTCCCGCGGGGGCAGCACCTATTCACGGCTCATGCTCGGACTGCCGGTGAGAGACATCACCGCCGGCTACCGTGCCTTCCGCCGCTCCACCCTGGAAGCACTCGATCTCTCGGCGGTCGAGTCCGTCGGCTACGGCTTCCAGGTCGACATGACCTTTCGGGTCGCCCGCCTCGGGCTGACGATCGTCGAGGTGCCCATCACCTTCGTGGAGCGTGAACTCGGGGTGTCGAAGATGAGCGGGAACATCGTCCTCGAGGCGATCGGCAATGTGACCCGCTGGGGTCTGGCTGCACGCTGGAAGAAGCTGGCCGGGCGCTGACCCTTTCCGCCGCAGCATGAGAAAGGCACCCGCCGCGGCGGGTGCCTTTCTTCTTACGGCCTGGGTCTGGTTCAGGCCGAGCGGCGCTCTCCGCGGCGCTCACGCAGGATGGTCAGGCGGTCCTGCAGAATCTGCTCGAGTTCCTCGACGGAGCGGCGCTCGAGGAGCATGTCCCAGTGCGTACGCACGGGCTTGTCGTTCGAGGTGTCGGGCTTCTCGCCGTCGACGAGGAGAGCTTCCTTGCCGGTCTTCGAGACCCAGGTCGCCGGGATGTCGGCCTCGGACGAGAAGGTCACGAAGACCCGCTCGCCGTCCTCGCAACGGTACTCGACCCGCTGCCGGGGAGCCGGCTCGACGCCGGATTCCGTTTCCATCGACTGCGCACCGAGGCGCATGCCCCGCAGGCTGCGATCGCTCATGTTCTTCTCCTAGTCACCGTGGCCCCTCGTCTGCCGGGGGACCGTTGCCGCTGTTCTTCACCGAGAGTGCCAGGCGTGCCGCCGACACACCCTGTATCTGTCACCCGAGGGCGAGAGGAAGGCTCTGTGTGTAACACCGCACGCTGCAGGGATGTTCCTGCGGACGGGTAAACACCTAAGTATACAGACCGGCCGGGGCGACGATTGCGGGCGTGGTCAGGTGCGCGTGACCATCTCGGGACCATCGGACGGGGAGTCCGGGGTCGTGGTGCCGAGCACGTTCCCGATGCCTTTCAGTGCCTCGCCGACCTCGCTGGGGATGATCCACAGTTTGTTCGCCGAGCCCTCCGCAAGCTTGGGAAGGGTCTGCAGGTACTGGTAGGCGAGGAGTTTCTGCGTCGGATTGCCCTTGTGGATGGCATCGAACACCTTGTGGATGGCCTGGGCCTCACCGTCCGCGCGGAGGATCGCCGCCTTGGCATCACCTTCGGCGGCGAGGATGGCGGCCTGGCGCTGGCCTTCCGCGGTGAGGATCTGCGACTGCTTGGTGCCCTCGGCGGTGAGGATGGCCGCACGGCGATCCCGCTCCGCGCGCATCTGCTTCTCCATGGAGTCCTGGATGGAGTGGGGAGGATCGATGGCCTTGAGCTCCACCCGGCCCACCCTGATGCCCCAGCGGCCCGTGGCTTCGTCGAGGACCCCCCGGAGCTGGCCGTTGATCTGGTCGCGCGAGGTCAGCGCCTCCTCCAGGTTCAATCCACCGACCACGTTCCGCAGCGTGGTCGTGGTGAGCTGCTCGACGGCCTGGATGTAGTTGGCGATCTCGTAGGTCGCGGCGCGGGGGTCGGTGACCTGGAAGTAGACCACCGTGTCGATCGACACCACGAGGTTGTCCTCCGTGATGACGGGCTGGGGCGGGAAGGAGACGACCTGCTCGCGCAGGTCGAGCAAGGGCAGGAGCCTGTCGACGAACGGGATCAGGATCGTCAGGCCGGGGTTCAGAGTCCGCTGGTACTTGCCGAGCCGTTCGACGACCCCTGCGCGCGCCTGCGGGATGATCCTGACGGACTTCACGAGTACGACCAGGACGAAGATGATCAGGACTATCAGGACCAGGGTGAGCCCGATCGTTCCAGCAGAGCCGTTCATGGATCCCCTTTGGGTGTGGTGGGTGCGCCCCGCCGATGTGCGGCCGGGGCGCGGGAAAGCTGTGGATGCGCGGCTACGGCTCCTGAGGAGGAGGAACGGGCCGGTCGCCGGGAAGTGCTGCGACGGGTCCGACGAGGGCGGTCGCGCCGTCGATCCTCGTGACGGACAGGCGGGCGCCGGCGGGCAGCGCCGCACCGTCGGCAGAGCGCGCGGTCCAGGTGTCGCCGCCGATCTTGACCGTCCCGGAGTGCGCCGTGACGGGCTCCAGGGCGAGGGCTGCCGCTCCGACGAGGCGGTCGATGTTGTTCAGCTGATCCGCCGGTCCCTTCTGCAGGTGCCGGACGGCCACGGGCCGGATGAGCAGGATCATGAGCAGGGACACCACCGCGAAGACGACGATCTGGACGGCCGGCCCCGCGCCGGCGAGTGTCGCCACCAGGGCGGCCAGCGCTCCGACCGAGAGCATGATGAAGAACAGGTCGAGGGTGAGGGTCTCCACGGCGGCCAACCCGAGGAACAGGACGAGCCACAGGACCCAGCCGTTCGCAAGCAACCAATCCATCGGGCATCCCCTCCGTGTCCGCGCCGCATGCAGAGGCGCTTGCTCCCCATGATGGCAAACGGCACCGACATAACCTAGGGCAGTGCGGCCGCCAGGCCCGAGTTGTTATCCTTCCGTGCCGTTCGACGGTCCCTGGCTAGGCTCGCGCCGACAGCACCTGCACGGTGAAGCGCGCAGCCACCTCCAGCGGCGCGAGGGACCGGTCTTCCGCCGTCGCGCCGACGGGCGCAGGTGTGTGGCGCGCTGCGGGGCCCATGACCAGGGCCGAGCGGGCGAGGCCGGGTGGCAGGACCATGGCATAGTCGAGCTCCTCGCGCGCGGTCTCCACCAGCCGGCCGCCGAAAGCCGCCAGGACGTCGTCGGCCTTCTGCGCCGGTACGGACAGCAGGGGTCCCACCGCCTCGAGGCCGGAGAGGTGCCCGGGGCGGGGGGTCACGGCGACGATGCATCCACCGGGTGCGAGCACCCGCAGGAATTCCTCGGGATTCCTGGGTGCGAACACGTTCAGGAGGACGTCCACCGAGCCGTCGGCGAGAGGGAGCGGACGCCAGAGGTCCCAGACGAGGCTGATTCCGCCCGGTAACCTCCGCGCGGCGCGCCGCAGCGCCACTTTGGAGACGTCGATCGCGAGGGGGAGGACCTCCGGGAGCCGCGCGACCAGTCCCTGCAGGTAGTAGCCCGTGCCTGCCCCGGCGTCGAGCACCACGGCCGGTGCTCCGGCGTGCCGCAGTACGGCGTCGACCACCGCCTCCCGCAGGGGCTCGTAGTGTCCCGATCCGAGGAAGGACTCCCGCGCGTCCACCATCTCGGCCGAATCGCCGTCGAAGGGCGACCCCTTCCCGGTCAGCAGGTTGAAGTAACCCTGGCGCGCGGCGTCGAAGCGGTGCCCGCGCTCGCATGCCAGTGTTCGGCCGGTGTGGTCCAGGGGTTGCCCGCAGACAGGACAGAGCAGGAGCTGGCGGGGGAGGGCGGGCATCCACCCATCCTAGGGAGTGTTTGCCGCGCACCGTTGACTCAGGCCACTATTTCGGGTCTAGTCGGAGGGTGAAACCAGACCAGATCGAACTCCTGACCACCACGGGCGCCCCGACACTCCACCCGGACGGCTCCCGTCTCGTCGTCGCCGCGACCCGGCCCGACCTCCGCGCCGACTCGTATGTCGGCCAACTGTGGGAGGTCACGCTCGACGGCGGACGACGTCGCCTCACGCGCGGCTTCCGGGACACCGCTCCTCGGTATTCGCCCGACGGCGAGCTGCTCCTGTTCCTCCGGGCGGCCCCGGGCGGCAAGCCCCAGCTGTTCGCGGTGCGCGCTTCGGGCGGTGAGCCGGTGCAGGTGACCGACCAGCCGCTCGGCGTCGCGGGCTTCGACATCTCGCCCGACGCGCGGACGATCGTCTTCGCGGCCCGGGTGCCCGAGCACGGCCGCTACGGGACGCTCGACGGCGTCGGTGCCGGCCTCGAGGATCCGCGCCTCATCACGCAGTACAAGTACCGGATGAACGGCCTCGGCTACACGACGGACAAGCGCTCGCAGCTGTTCACGGTGGCCGTGCCGGACCTCGAGGCGGAGCCCTACATCACGGCCGTCGGCCGCCTCAAGCAGGAGCAACCGGAGGGCCCGGGTGCCCTCGAGGAGCAGGGCGCCGTGCCGGCGGCGGTGCAGCTGACGACGGCGGACGCCGACCACCTCGAGCCGGTCTTCTCCACGGACGGCCGCCGCATCCTCTTCACCGCCGCCCTCGGGCCCGACGCGGACGCGACCCTCGTGTCCGACATCCACTCGATCGCCCTGGACGGCAGCGACAGCCGCCGGCTGACGAACCAGGGCGGGGACACCCGGCTGGGCTGCGAGGCGCCACGGCCGAGTGCCGACGGAGCCTGGCTGTTCTTCCTGGCCTCGGACCTCTCGCCCTCGGGCCTCGATTTCGTCGCCCGCAACACAGCCCTGTACGCGCTCCCGCTGAACGACCCGCAGGACGTACGGCGCCTGAGCGACCCGGAGACCGTGGACTTCGGCGACGTCCAGGAGATCGTCGCCGACGGCCCTGATTCCGTCCTCGTCTTCAACCGCGCCCGCGGCATGGGTGAGCTGCTCCGTGTCTCGGCGGCGGGGGAGACCGACACGCTGGTCACGGGTCCCACCGTGGTGACGGGTGCCGCGTCGTCGGGAGGCGCGTCGTCGGGAGGCGCCGTCGTCGTGTCCTACACGGATCCCACGACGTCGGGGGATGTCGCCGTCGTCGACGGCGCCTCGCTGCGTCCGCTGTCCGACTTCTCCGCCGCCCTGCGCACGGAGACACGCATCGGCGACCTGCAGGAGCGCACGTACACGGCCCCGGACGGCACGCCCGTGCACGGCTGGGTCGTCCTGCCCGAGGGCAGCGGACCGCACCCGGTCCTGCTCGTCATCCACGGCGGGCCCTTCGCCCAGTACGGCTGGGGGTATTTCGACGAGGCCCAGGTGTACGCCGCGGCGGGGTACGCAGTGCTGCTGTGCAATCCGCGCGGAGCCGCCGGCTACGGGCAGGCCCACGGACGGGTCATCAAGGAGGCGATGGGAACCGTCGACCTCGACGACGTCCTCGCCTTCCTCGAGGGCGCGCTCGCCGACTTCGGCGGCATGGACAGCGAGCGGCTCGGAGTGATGGGCGGCTCCTACGGCGGGTACCTGACGGCCTGGACGATCGCCCACGACCACCGCTTCCAGGCGGCGATCGTCGAGCGGGGCTACCTGGACCCGCCGTCGTTCGTGGGCTCGTCCGATATCGGCTGGTTCTTCTCCGAGCAGTACACGGGGACGGATCCGGCGCACGTCCAGGAACAGAACCCCTTCGCGAAGATCGGGAGCGTGCGGACCCCGGCGTTCGTCATCCACTCGGAGGAGGACCTCCGCTGCCCCATCGAGCAGGCGCAGCGGTACTACACGGCCCTGAAGAAGCAGGGCGTGGAGACGGAGATGCTCGTCTTCCCCGGCGAGACGCACGAACTGTCGAGGTCGGGCTCTCCGTGGCACCGCAGGCAGCGCTTCGACCACATCCTGCGCTGGTGGGCGAAGTACCTGCCGACCGAGGCGAACCCGTCCGGCACCGCCGTCGAGTAGGAGCGCCGCGCGGCGGGGCTCAGAAGCCGAGGCCCCGCCGCGCTTCGTCGACGGTCGGTTGCGCCCACCGCCCGTGCTCCGCGTCGGAGGCCAGGGAGCGCAGGATCGCCCGGTCCAGATACAGCCTGCCGTTCAGGTGGTCGGTCTCGTGTTGGACGATCCGGGCAGGCCAGCCCTCGAAGCCTGCCGTGACGGCGATGCCGTTCGGCTGCGTGTAGGTCGCCGTGATGCTGTGGTGGCGTTCGACGACGGCCTGGTAGCCGGGCACGGAGAGGCAGCCCTCGTAGAACGCGTCGACGGCGTCGGTGGCGGCTTCGTAGCGGGGGTTGATGATCACGGTGAAGGGTAGCGGAGTGCGGAAACGGGCTTCGGCCACCGCCGGATCGGGAACGCCCTGGTCCTCGAGGACGGCGATCCGGAGGGGGATACCGATCTGCGGCGCGGCGAGGCCGACGCCCGGGGCCCCGTGCATGACCCGACGCATCGCCGCGATGAGCCGCCCCAGGGTGTCGTCGTCGAGCTGTCCGTCGACATCCTGTGCGGGCCGGCGGAGGACGGGATCACCGGCGGTCACGATCGCCGGCAGGTCCGCGGAGAGAATGCCCTCCACCCGTTCCACGATGGCGCCTGGCGTCAGCGCTGCCCGGTCATTGTTGCTTGAAGCATCGGCACTCATCCGTACAGGAAACCACATCTGCGGACAGGGACGGGTGCGGGTGGCATTGCCGGAGGTACCGGGAGGACGGACAATCAGACGTGCCGTGCGGGCCGTGCCCTTCCGTCGCGGCCCAGGACGAGCGAGACGGGAGCCTCAGTGGCGGCCCGAGGGATGGAGACACGATGACCACGGCCGCGACGGACGTCCAGCAGGCAGGACCGCACGAGGCGGACAGCCACGACCTGATCCGGGTCCAGGGTGCACGCGAGAACAACCTGAAGGACGTCACGATCGACATCCCCAAGCGACGGCTGTCGGTGTTCACGGGCGTCTCGGGGTCCGGCAAGAGCTCACTGGTCTTCGACACGATCGCCGCCGAGTCGCAGCGCATGATCAACGAGACCTACAGCGCGTTCCTGCAGGGCTTCATGCCGACGCTCGCCAGGCCCGAGGTGGACGTCCTCGAAGGGCTCACCACCGCGATCATCGTGGACCAGGAGCGGATGGGCGCCAATCCGCGGTCCACGGTGGGCACGGCGACCGACGTCAATGCCATGCTCAGGATCGTCTTCTCCCGCCTCGGGCAGCCCCGGATCGGTTCCCCCCAGGCCTATTCCTTCAACGTCGCCTCCATCAGCGGGGCAGGTGCCGTCACCATGGAGCGTGGCGGCACCACGGTCAAGGAGCGGCGCAGCTTCACCGTGACCGGCGGCATGTGTCCGCGCTGCGAGGGCATGGGCTCCGTGACGGACGTCGATCTCACGCAGCTCTACGACGACACCAGGTCGCTCAACGCCGGAGCGCTGACCATCCCGGGCTACAGCATGGACGGCTGGTACGGCAGGATCTTCGGCGGCTGCGGTTTCTTCGACGCGGACAAGCCCATCCGTGACTTCACCGAGCGCGAGCTGCAGGACCTGCTGTACAAGGAACCGACCAAGATCAAGGTCGACGGCATCAACATCACCTACGAGGGCCTGGTGCCGAGGATCCAGAAGTCGATGCTGTCCAAGGACCGCGAGGCGATGCAGCCGCACATCCGCGCGTTCGTGGACCGAGCCATCACCTTCACCACCTGCCCCGCGTGCGACGGGACCCGCCTGAGCGAGGCGGCCAGGTCCTCGAAGATCGCGGGCCTCAGCATCGCCGACGCGTGCGCACTGCAGATCAGCGACCTCGCCGTCTGGGTACGGAACCTGGTGGAGCCTTCGGTGGCACCCCTGCTGGCGGCACTGGGGGAGACCCTCGACTCGTTCGTCGAGATCGGGCTCGGCTACCTCAGCCTGGACCGCCCGTCCGGCACGCTGTCCGGGGGCGAGTCCCAGCGCACCAAGATGATCCGCCACCTCGGGTCGTCACTGACCGACATCACCTACGTCTTCGACGAACCGACCATCGGCCTGCACCCCCACGACATCCAGCGGATGAACACCCTGCTGCTGCGCCTGCGGGACAAGGGCAACACCGTGCTGGTCGTCGAGCACAAGCCCGAGATGATCGTCATCGCCGACCATGTCGTGGACCTGGGTCCGGGTGCGGGCACCGCGGGTGGCACGGTCTGCTTCGAAGGCACCGTGGACGGACTGCGCCGCAGCGGCACCCTCACGGGCCGCCACCTCGACGATCGCGCGGCGCTCAAGGAGACGGTGCGTCGACGCAAGGGTGCGCTGGAGATCAGGGGAGCGACGGCGCACAACGTACGCGACGTCGACGTCGACATCCCGCTCGGTGTGCTGTGCGTGGTCACCGGAGTGGCCGGATCCGGCAAGAGCTCCCTGATCCACGGCTCGGTGTCACACCGGGAGGGCGTCGTCGCGGTGGACCAGACCGCGATCAGGGGCTCGCGCCGCAGCAACCCGGCGACCTACACCGGCATGCTCGAGCCCATCCGGAAGGCCTTCGCGAAGGCCAACGGCGTCAAGCCTGCCCTGTTCAGCGCCAATTCGGAGGGCGCGTGCCCCACCTGCAACGGCGCCGGGGTCATCTTCACGGACCTCGCGATGATGGCCGGCGTCGCCACGACGTGCGAGGTCTGCGGCGGCAAGCGGTTCCTGGCCGAAGTGCTCGAGTACCGGTTCGGGGGCAGGGACATCAGCGAGGTCCTGTCGATGCCCGTCAGCGAGGCGGCGGCTTTCTTCGGGGCGGGCGACACGAAGGTGCCTGCCGCGCATGCCATCCTCGGCAGGCTGTCCGACGTCGGACTCGGGTACCTCAGCCTCGGGCAGCCGCTGACGACGCTGTCCGGCGGCGAGCGGCAACGGCTCAAGCTCGCCACGCACATGGGGGAGAGAGGCGGGGTCCTCGTGCTCGACGAGCCGACCGCCGGCCTCCACCTCGCCGACGTCGAGAACCTCCTCGGCCTCCTGGACCGGCTCGTCGACGCCGGGAAGTCCGTTCTCGTGATCGAGCACCACCAGGCCGTCATGGCGCACGCCGACTGGATCATCGACATCGGGCCAGGGGCCGGCCGCGACGGCGGGAAGATCATCTTCGAGGGAACGCCGGCGGAACTCGTCGCGTCCCGGTCCACGCTGACCGGCCGGCATCTGGCGGAGTACGTCGGGGCCTGATCGCAGGGTCGACCCCGCCCCTTGCACGGCGGACCCCTGGCCGGGGCGGATCTCCGGTTCCGCGTCGGTTTGCCCGAGATGGGCGCTCATGGCGTTGACTGGTGTCGAGACCGGTAGGGCGCCGGCATGTGGAGGAGACACCATGACTACCTGGCTGATCACCGGCTGTTCGACAGGCCTGGGCCGCGCGCTGGCAGAAGCTGTTCTTCAGCGGGGCGACTCGGCGGTCGTCACGGCGCGTGACGTCGCGACCGTGAGCGACCTCGCGGCCACCTACCCCGGCACAGCACTGGCCCTTCCGCTCGACGTCACCGAGACCGGCCAGGTGCGGACGGTGGTCCAGCGGGGGACCGAGGTGTTCGGCGGCATCGACGTCCTGGTCAACAACGCCGGCTACGGCTACCGTGCCGCCGTGGAGGAGGGCGACGACGGTGACGTGCGCACGCTCTTCGACACGCACTTCTTCGGTTCCGTCGACATGATCAAGGCTGTCCTGCCGCAGATGCGCGCCCGCCGTTCCGGCACCATCGTCAACCTGTCCTCGATCGGCGCGAAGATCACCCCGGCCGGCTCCGGCTACTACGCGGCCGTCAAGGCCGCCATCGAAGGACTCACCGGATCGCTCCGCAAGGAGGTGGAACCCCTGGGTATCACGGCGATGGTCGTCGAGCCCGGCGGATTCAGGACCGACTTCTCCGGCCGGTCGCTCCAACAGTCCGTGGAAGCCATCGGCGACTACGCCGAGACCGCCGGGAAGCGGCGGAAGGAGAACGACACCACCCACGGCACCCAGCCCGGGGACCCGGCCAAAGCCGCAGCGGCGATCATCACCGCGGTGGAATCCACCGACGCGCCCGAGGTGCTCGTGCTCGGCTCCGACGCGATCGACGCCCATACCGGAGTCCTTCAGGCACAGCTCGATTCGCTGGAAGCCTGGCGGCCCCTCGGCGAGAGCACCGGAGTCGACGCATAAGCTTCCCAGCGGATTCCACCGCTACTTCACTTCCCGCGTTGCCCGGAAACACGGTCAGCGCTCCCGACTCGAAGGAGACACCATGAAAGTCCTGATCACCGGAGCCCACGGCAAGGTGGGCCGCGCGGTCACGCAGGCCATGAAGGAGGCCGGTCACGAGGTCCGCACCACGGACCTCACGCGACCCGGCTTCGAGCGCAAGCCCGAGGGCACGCTCAAGTACACGATGGCCGATCTCACGGATGCCGGCGAGGCCTACGCCGTCGTCCGTGACGTGGACGCAGTCGTCCATATCGCTGCCATTCCCGAGCCGACCGGCAACCCACCGCATGTGGTGTTCCAGACCAACCTCATGGCCACGTTCAACGTCCTCGAGGCGGCCATACGCTTCGGCGTGAAGCGTTTCGTCAACATCTCCAGCGAGACCGTCCCCGGTTTCTTCTTCCCCGAGCGGGACTTCCTCCCCGACTACGCACCCGTGGACGAGGAGCACCCGATCCGCCCGCAGGACCCGTACGCACTCTCCAAGCACTTCGGCGAGCAGCTCATGGACGCGGCGATCGCCCGGTCCGACATCCAATGCATCACCATCCGCCCCAGCTGGGTCCAGTTCGAGGGGAACTACGAACACAACCTCGGGCCGCAGGTCCGCGACGCGTCGGTGTTGAGTGCGAACCTGTGGAGCTACATCGACGTCTACGATCTCGCTGACGCCATCGTGCTGGCCACCGAATCCGACCTGCCCGGACATGAGGTCTTCTACATCGCGTCCCCGGACAACGTCGGCGGGCACGACTTCGCCGAGATCCTGGCGAAGCACTACGGGGACGCCATCGAACTACGCGAGCTCGACCGCAGCGATGCTTCCGGCATCACCAGCGCGAAGGCCCAGAGGATGCTCGGGTGGAAGCCGAAGCGTTCCTGGCGCGACTACCTCGATGCGGACGGACACGCGCTCAGGACCTGAGACCCCGGACGCGATCGTCGACGCTCCGGCTCACGGGGCGCCAGCAGCATCCGGGGATACGGATCACGACCTGCAAGGAAGCACCATGAATGCATTCAGCGATATCGCGGACGGTCCGAGGGACAGAATCCGGTTCGGGATCGTCGGGAGTGGATGGAGGAGCGAGTTCTTCCTTCGGGTTGCCCGGGAACTGCCCGACCGCTTCGAGGTGACGGGACTGGTCACACGGGACGAGGCGACCGGTCGCCGCATCAGGGGCGAATGGAACGTGCGACCCTTCGCATCCGTCGACGACCTCGTGGCGGGCACTTCGCCGTCGTTCGTCGTCGTATCCGTGCCCCGAGACGTGGCGCCCCGAGCGATCCGGCACCTCGCCGGGCTGAACGTCCCGGTCCTCACGGAAACACCTCCTGCGCCCGACGTGGAAGCGCTGGCCAGCCTGTATCCGCTGGTCGGACGAGGAGCCATCATCCAGGTGGCGGAGCAGTACCATCTCTCCCCGCTCCTGCGCTCGCAGCTGCGCGTGGCTGCGTCCGGGCGACTCGGAGACATCAGCCAGGTGCTGGTCGCCCAGTGCCACGACTATCACGCGGTGAGCATCATGCGTCGGGCTCTCGGCGTAGGGTTCGACGACGTGTCCATCACGGCGGCGAGGTTCCGATCGCCGCTCGTGAAAGGGCCCGATCGTGAGGGGGACCCCCGAGAGGAGGTCACCGTCACCGCGGATCAACTGTCCGCGCGTTTCGATTTCGGCGACCGGCTGGGTGTCTACGATTTCGCCGAGCAACAGTACTTCTCATGGATCCGCGCGAACCGGCTCCTGATCAGGGGTCACCGGGGAGAGATCAACGACGCCGAGCTGCAGTACCTCGACGATGCCGGCTATCCCGTCGCGACGACGTTCCGGCGTGTTGCGGCGGGGGAGGGCGGCAACCTCGAAGGCTTCTTCCTGCGAGGCATCATGGCCGGCAGCGAATGGGTGTTCAGGAACGGATTCATCCCCGCCCGGCTGAGCGACGATGAGCTCGCGATCGCCGAATGCCTCCAGCGGATGAGTGACCGTGTGCAGGGCGGTCCCGACCTCTACAGCCTTGCCGAGGCGAGCCAGGACCATTACCTGTCCCTGCTCATGCAGGAAGCGGCGATCACGGGTGAGGCGGTCCGGTCCCGACGGCAGGTCTGGTCCCGCTGAGGTCCTTTTCCACGGGTCCTCAGCACTCGGTGCGGTGGGCGCATTTACCGGGCGCCCCTATTACTACTAGATATATCGTGTGGTCATCGGACGTTGTATCTAATAAATACACAAGCACATCGCGCCGCAAGCGCGTCTGCCCACTACCTAGCCGAGGAACGCTGATGACACGGACAACGCCTACTGACCACCCACCCGCAAGCACGGCTGGAAAGGTCGCCGCCGGTCTCCTTCTGGTGGTGGCGGGCTTCCTCACGGCGCTGGCCGCCGGCGCACCATAGGGTGCGGCCGCGCTCGGAGGGTCCAATCCCGGCGTGCTTCCGGATGCTCTTCGGGTGAGCAGTGCCGTCCAGGGAGTGGTCTATGTCCTGCTCGCAGCGGTCGCCGGCACGGGTTGGGCAAGAACCACGCTGCGTCGGCGCCTGCTTCACGTCGTGACCGCACTGATGGTCGTCGGGATCATCATGAACATCGCGTCCACATCCTTCGTGGAGCGGATGCTCTGGGTACCGGTGTCAGTCGCTCTCCTCATCGCATCATGGCGAGCAGCTCGACACGCCTCGCTTTCCGGCGGGCCGCGACCACTCGTTTGAACCGCGCCATATCGGGGCGTCCGTTCCAGGAGCGCCCGATGCTATCGGAAGGGAATGACAGTGCCACGTTCAGAACAGTCACAGACTGCCATACTCGGCGCTCTCAGCATCACGCCGATGACCGGATACGCAGTGCGGGAGGAGATCAGGGATACCCTGGGTCACTTCTGGAGCGAGAGTTTCGGCCAGATCTACCCGGCACTGGCTGAGCTCGAACGAAACGGGCTGGTTGAGAGACGGCAGGCCGAAGGATCGCGTTCCGGCATATTCAGCATCACCCGCGCGGGGATCGTTCGGCTCCGGGAATTGCTCGCTGAAGCGCCCCAGCCGTCGAAGCCGCGGAACGGACTGATGCTTCGCTTGTTCTTCGGCGCTCAGCTCGGGCCCGAAGCGTGCAGGCAGCTCGTGCTCGACGCCCGCGAGCAGGCCGAAAGCACCTTGATGCAGATGGAGGCAGCACGCTCAGAAGCCTCGCATGATCCGGGTCTTGTCCAGGCCGCTCCGTACATCCTCCTCACGATATCTGCGGGGGAGCACTCCGCACGAGCCACGATCGCCTGGGCGAACGAAGCACTCGCACAGCTTTCCGACCTCGAAGCTCCGCGCCTCTGACAGCAGGTGCAGCAGCGGGTGGGCCCGTACGGGGGGCCGTCAGCCGCCTCAGCACCCTTCGGAGGGCCTGATGAACCGCCGATCCGACCATGGGTGCCCTGTTCTACAGCAAGGAATCCTTCAAGGAGTGCGCACCATCACCCGCCGAGGCGCTGCACCCGAACTCTCCTGGCCGACGCATCGCAAGGTCACGATTTCCGATGCTGCCCAGCCTCGACCCGCTGAAAGCGGCTAGGCATCGATCACCAGATCGGTCCGTGCGGTGGAGCAGCAGGGCAGGAACTTGCCTGCATCGATTTCTCGTGCCCGGATCCCGCCCTGGTGGTTCATGTCGACCTCCCCGGAGAGCTTGACAACCTTGCAGGAGCCGCACATGCCTTCCTTGCAGTTGGCTCCGATCCTGACGCCCGCGCGCTGGGCCACCCCGAGGATATGTTCGGCGGGGTCGATGCGCACATTGACGCCGGTGCGCAGAAAGGCCAGGGTGAGGCTTCCCGTTCCGACCGTGTCGAAGCTCGAGGCTTCGGGTGACCCGGCCCCCGCCCCTCCGTGGGAACTGCCCGCGGAGGTTTCGGGGCGGGACGCGTCCGGGTCGACGGTTTCCAGCGGCAGACCGGCGGCCTTCAGGGTTCCCCCGCCGTCGTAGCCGGGCTCGTAGAGCTCGAACGCGGTGGGCTGGCCTTCGTAGTAGTCCTCGGCGGAATCGGCGATCTCCCCGGCGATTCCCTCCGCGATGTCCACGGCATGCGCGAGCTCGACCTGGTACTCGAGGAGCGTCTGGCGGTCTCCCGAGAAGAATTCCATGTGGATGGAGGTGTCGTCGACGCCGACCTTCTCGAGGAGTTCGGCGGCGGTGTTCAGATAGGCCTCGGGGCCGCAGGCATAGACCTGGCGGCCATTGGCGTCGGGGGCCACCTCGTCGAGCATGGCCGCCGTCAGCCTTCCGGTAAGCCATTCCCACCCCTCGGGTCCGCTGCGGTCGCCCAGGGAGTAGAAGACCTTGATGCGCGAATCCACTGAGGCGATGTAGGCCAACTCCTGGTGGAACGCATAGCTTCCCGCCGCCGCTCCGTGATACAGCACCACCACATCGGCCTGTCCGGGCAGGGAGTGGATGGTCCGCACCATCGACATGATGGGAGTGATACCTGCGCCGGCAGCCAGCAGGAGATATCGAGCCCGCCGGTCGACGTCGGGCAGATGGAAGGCCCCGACCGGTCCGAGCATCTCGAGGACGGTGCCGGGTCGAACGTTCTCGTGCACCCACGGTGAGACCAGTCCGGTGGGATCGCGCTTGACCGTGATGTCGAAGGTCCACGGCTTGGTGGGTGAGCTGGACAGCGAGTAACTGCGGTCCACCGCGTCCTGGTCCTCGCCGTTCACGGGGAAGGCGACGTTCACGTACTGACCCGGACGGAACGCCAGGGGCGCACCGTCGGAGCGGCGGAACACGAAGGTCATCATGCCGCCCACCTCGGGAACGATCTCGACACACTCGGCCAGGAACTCCTGCGGATGCCAGGGGCCCAACGCGCGGGCGGCGCCGGCGGGTCCCTCGGTGCTGCTCATCACCCTGTTCCACGGCATCTCGAGACCACGAATGCGCTGTGGTTCCTGGGTTTCCGCGACGGTGCGCCGTTCGATCATGCCAAGTGCTCCTGCACGCGTTGCACGTACCAGTTGATGAACGCCTCGACCTGGTATTCGCTCTTCATGTACGGGCCGGGCTCGTAGGCGGGGCTGCCGGCGCCCTTCTGACACAGCTCCACGAACGCCTTGTCCTGCAGATTGGTCTGCTTCCAGGTGTGGGTCAGTTTCTCCAGGTCGTAGTCCACGCCTTCCTCGGCGTCGTCAGCGACCAACCAGGTAGTACGTACCAGTGTCTGGTGTTCGTTGACGGGGAAGACGGCGAACGTGATGACGTGGTCCCCGAGGAAGTGGAACCAGCTGTTGGGCTGCAGGTGCATCGAGCAGCGGCCGAGGCGGAAGTCCGGCAGGTCGCCGAGCAGCTTCTTGGAGAGCCGGCGTCCATCGGGGGAGAACGATTCGCCGTCACCGTCGAGTGAGTCCCGTGAGATGCGGATCCCCGCTACGCGGGTGTCGAGTTCCTCGACGATCTCATAGGGAAGGCCATAGCGGCGGCAACGGTCCTCGAGCGAGGACTGTGCTGCCTTGTTGCGACCCCACACCTCCTCGAGATGGAGCGGGATCAGGCCCTCGGTCAGGCCCCAGGTGGGGAAGAGGGAACAGGCGAGTTCCGGGTGGCCGTCGCAGTGGTAGCACTCACGGTTGTTCTCCATGACGAGCTTCCAATTGCCCTCCTCGATGATGTTCTGCTGGTAGGCGATCTTCGTCTTCGACAGATCATGGGGCGCGAGGTAAGGCTCGAAGATCTTTCCGGTTTCGTCGAAATCCGTCGGCGGTTCGTCCGCGATGCAGACGAAGATGAGTCCGGCGACCACTCGGCTGTGGGCGCGCTTGAGGCCGAAGCAGCCCTTGTCGAACTTCGTTTCCCCCGGTGCCGAGGCATGGATCAGGTTGCCGTCGGGGGAGTAGGTCCAGGAGTGGTAGCCGCATACCAGGTTCCCCGTTGTCCCGGCCGGTTCGGTCAGAACGCGGGCTCCGCGGTGGCGGCACACGTTGTGCAGGACATTCACGCCCCCGTCGTCGTTGCGCAGCACGATCAGGGAGTAGGGCCCGTAGTCGACGGTGACGTAGTCACCCGGCTCCGGGAGCTCGGCGATGCTGGCAGCGAAGACCCAGTGCTGGCCGAAAATGGCCTGCATGTCGATGGTGAAGATCGTCGGATCGGTGTAGAAGGGGGCATCGAGGGAGTACCCCACGCGTCGGAGATCGAACAACTGCGTGATTTCCTCCAGCTGCTCGGCAGGCAATGAGGAAACGAGCCTTCCGCGTGAGTTGAGGGGCGCATTCACTGGAGCAGACAAGGGTTTCCTCCCAAGAGGGCCGGGTAAGGGAGCTATGAGTGAAGGACGCCGGCCGGCGGGTTCGACCGGCGCCGCCACAACACGGTTGTTAGGAGGCTAGTCACAACTTCTCTGCGAGAAAAGCGCAACATTCGAGAGATAACCGTGCAGAATAGTTGCATGCTCGATCCGAGGCTCACAACCCTTCGCGTGTTCGCCCAGTGCGGCACCGTCGGCGCCACCGCGGAGCTCACGGGGTATTCTCCCTCCGCCGTCTCCGCACAATTGCGGGAGCTCCAGCGCGTACTGGGGATGCAGCTGCTGACGAAGGACGGGCGGGGTCTGCGGCTGACGGCCACCGGTCGTTTCCTCGTGGCGGGCTCGGACACCCTCATCACGGAATGGGAGTCCCTGCGAGCGGCGGCCATGGAGGCCGGCGATCAGGTGCAGTCCAGTTTCGGCCTCGGCGGATTCTCCACGGCGGCCGCCCAGTTGCTCGCGCCGCTGGCCGCCACCCTGCGCTCAACACGCCCCCTGCTGAAGGTGCAGGTACTCGAGGCTGATCCGGCCCGCTGCTTCGACTTGTTGGTTGCCGAGCGACTCGACCTCGCGGTCATCGTCGCCATGCAGTCCGACACCCTTGTCGAGGACGATCCACGCTTCGAGCAGACCGTTCTGCTCGACGATCCCCTGGACGTGATCATCCCCTCCGATCATCCGTTGGCATCGCGGGAATCGGTGACGCTCGAAGAACTGGCGTCGGAACCCTGGATCACCGAGGCCGCCGGGTCCACCTACCATTCCCTCTTCACCGCGGCGTTCACGGCAGTCGGGGTGACACCGCGGATTGCCCATGAGGCCGTTGAATGGGAGACCCAGATCGCCTTCGTCGGTGCGGGGCTGGGCGTGGGCCTGCTGCCGCGACTGGCGCCCCTGAATAGTGCCGAGAAAGTGAGTCGGCTGCGCATCACCGGCAGGGGGAAGCCCTCCCGGCGCATCGTCGCTGCGGTGCGGAGGGGCAGCATCGCCTCGCCCCTGATCCAGGAGTCGCTCGGCATCCTGCAGGTTCGCGCCCAACGGATACTGAACGCCCGTCCCGACGACGATCCCTGATATACGGCACGATTCGTTGCCGACGGGTCAGCAGGTCCAGGAGGTCATCGTGGAGGCGGCAGGAGGCGACGGCGTGTTTGCCCGCTGGGAGTCTCCGCGCTTGCCCTGGACGTGGCTCTGCCTCGGCGGCACGGGCCGGAACACGCTACGTGCCGCCGAGGTGGGTTGCTGGTCGGGTACCCAGCTATTGACCGTCCGGGTGCGAATGCTGGGACCCGACGGTTGGGATAACCGCTGTCGCGGGTCCTCCGGGACAATCCGAGTCGGAGCACTTCTCGGCGCATTCGTGCTTCGTCACGAGGTCGAACTGCACGCCGCCGTGTTGCTCCACGCCGGTGCGTATGGCCCGTTCCACCACGGATGTGGCGAGGCGACGCCGCAGCGAGAGGGGATCGCGGCGCAGGTCCTTGGTGAGGGCGACGCAGGGCAGTACCATGACGATGACGAACGGTAATGCTGCCACGATGGTGATCTGCTTCAGACCGGTCAGAGCTTCCGATGGTTGATCGCCGCCGGCCAGGAGCATGACCGCCGCCACGGTTCCGGTGAGGCAGCCCCAGAAGATGATCACTCCACGGCGGGGATGCTCGGCGCCATTGGAGCTGAGTGACCCCATCACGATGGATGCAGCATCGGCGCCGGTGATGAAGAAGATGGCGACCAGAACCATGGCCAGCACGATGACGGCAGTGGTAGCCCAGCCAGGCATGCTCAGGTTCTTGATCAGGTCGAAGAGCGCTCCGTCGAAGTTGATGGACGGTGTCCCGTCCACCATGGTGACCAGGCCCGGGGTGCTGGCCGCATCGGCTTCCTGCTGCACCTGGAAGGCGGCGCCTCCGAAGATGGCGAACCAGATCACGCTGACGACGCTGGGCACCAGCAGCACACCGGTGACGAATTGCCGGATGGTGCGGCCACGGCTGATGCGGGCGATGAAGAGGCCGACGAAAGGCGTCCAGGACACCCACCAGGCCCAGTAGAAGATCGTCCAGCCGGACATCCAGCTGCGCAGTGACTCATCGCCGACCGCTTCGGTCCGGGACGACATCTCGGCCAGATCGCGGGCATAGTCGCCGACCGCGGAGGGAATCAGGTTGAGGATGAAAAGGGTGGGGCCGACGACGAAGACGATCAGCGCGAGGACGACGGCCAGGACCATATTGATGTTGGAGAGCCACTGGATGCCGCGGCTGATGCCGGAGACGGCCGAAGCGACGAAGCACAGGGTCAGGACGGCGACGATCACCACGAGTACGGGGGTGCCGATCTCGCCGAACCAACCGTTGGAGGTCATGCCGCTGCCGATCTGCAGGGCGCCCAGGCCCAACGAAGCAGCGGTGCCGAACAGGGTGGCGAAGATGGCCAGGATGTTGATGAACTTCCCGATCGGACCCTCGACCGTCCTGACGCCGAGTAGCGACGTGAAGGCGACGGAGATCAGTTGCCTGCGACCCAGGCGGTAGGTCCCGTAGGCCATGGCGATACCCACGACGGCGTACATGGCCCATGGGTGCAGGGTCCAGTGGAAGATCGAGGTGGCCATAGCCGTCTGGATCGCTGCGGGCGTCCTTCCATCCACGGTTCCGGGCGGGGGAGAGATGTAGTGGTAGAGCGGTTCGGCCACACCGTAGAACATCAGACCGATACCCATACCGGCGGCGAACATCATCGAGACCCAGGAGACAGTACGGAATTCGGGCTTCTCACCGTCCTTGCCCAGCGGGATGTCGCCGAACTTACCCAGGGCCAGCCACAGCACGAAGATCACGAAGAGCGATGCCGTGAGCATGAAGAACCATCCGGTGTACTCCATCACCCAGTTGAGGGCACCTGCGGACGTGCTGGACAGGCTGTCGCGTCCCACGAAGCCCCAGATGACGAAGGCGATGGCGATGGTGCCTGTGATCCCGAAAATAGTCTTGTCGAGAACGAGCTTATGGCTCCGGCGGTCCGCAACTGCTTGCTCGGTCCTGGCATGACGCAGTTCGTCGAGAATCTGTTCGTACTCGGCGTCGGGCATGGGCGGTGCGGCTGTTTCCTCCGGATCGGGGGCAGCAGGGTTCGTGTCTCCTCCGACGCCGGGAACTGCCGCACTCCTCCTCCCCCTGCCGGCATCTCGGTGGAGCTGCCCCTCTGCCGCCCCTTCGTCAGCAGGCACATCCTCGGGTACGTGGGATTTCAAGTCACTATCAAAAGCCATGAGCGGGTCCTTTGCTCGGTGAGGCATGAGTCTGCGATCGGCCGCGGCCCTCGGGAGTTGGACCGAGCGGAACGTTGCGGCCTCGTCGGATGCGACGGTCACGATGGTGCCGTCGACGATGGGAACTTCGTGGGTCCGCCCCTTCCACCTTCAGGGGTTCAGGTCTGCTGAACACTCCTTTTCCGTGATGGGTGGATCAACGCTGATATGCTCCGCACACGATGCTTGATATATCAGTGATAGCCTAGCCTCTCGTGGGGTGTGCGTCCATAGATCAGGCGCGGGAATAGGATGGGCCAGGAGCTGAGGCGTCGAGGCCCGGGGGCACATCGGGAGGAGACCTGAACATGGCACACGCTGGCGGATCACCGGAGGAGGCGGAGGTTACGTCGACGCCGCTGAGACAGGACGACGAATCCTTCGCCGACTTCGCCTACAGGATCTTGTGCGACGAGTTGATCGTCCTCGACATCACGCCGGGTGAGCCCCTCAATGACGAGGTGATCTCCCGGCGCCTCGGCGTCGGCAGGACCCCGATCCGCGAAGCCATGAAGCGGCTGGAGAGTGACCGTCTGGTGGTGGCCTACCCCCGGCGCGGAACGTTCGCCGCTGGTGTGGACATCAAGGATCTGGCTGAGATCTCCGAGATCCGACAACTTCTCGAGCCGGCGGCAGCCGCACGGGCTGCGCGGCTCGCATCGCCGCAGCTGCGGAGCGAGCTCCGCGGCTTTGCGCGGGAGGTCGGGCACGTGTTGCCAGGGATGCAGTCGCAGCAGGATCTGATGCGTCTGGACATGCGGGTCCATCGGATGATCTACCGGGCCACGGGGAGTAGGCATCTCGAAGACATCCTGATTCGATACGACAACCTCGCCACGCGGATCTGGAGCCTCGTGCTCGAAAAGCTCCCACCGGTGTCCGAGCACATCGCCCAGCACATCGAGCTGCTCGATTGCATCGCGGACGGGGACTCGGAAGCCGCTGCGCGGCTGACCACCCGGCACGTCACCGATTTCGAGAACCACATCAGGGCTGTGCTGTAGCTCGGGCAGGTACCCCCGGATCCACGATGCTGCCGGCGGGCAGGGTTCGGAAGATGGCATGGGAGAGCACGCGGCCCGGACCCGGCTTGCGAGGGAACGAGTCCGGGCAGCGTGCTCATCAACGGGTGGTTCAGCCGCGGAGCCTGGTCATCGTGGGGTCGTAGAGCGGGTCCGCGGTGACTGTGGCCTCGAGGCGCCGTCCGAAGTACTCGATCTCGACCGAGTCCCCAAGGCTGACTTCGGCAGGAAGGTAGGCGTAGGCGATCGGTTTGGCGACGGTGTAGCCGTAGGCGGCACTGGTGACGTAGCCGACCGCCTGGTCCTTGTAGAAGACCGGCTCCTTGCCCAGCACGATGCTCCGGCCATCGTCGACCGTCAGGCAGCGCAAGCGGCGGGCGGAGTTCTCCTCGGTGCGGCCTTCGAGGGCGGCCTTCCCGACGAAGTTCTCCTTGGTCATCTTCACGGCGAATCCGACACCGGCTTCCAGGGGGTCGTGCTCGGTGGTCATGTCGGTGCCCCACGAGCGGTAGCCCTTCTCCAGACGCAGCGAGCTGAAGGCGGCCCGGCCCGCGGCGATGACGCCGTAGGGCTGGCCGGCCTTCCACAGGGCGTCCCAGAGGCGCTGGCCGTTGTCTGCGCTCGCGTACAGTTCCCAGCCCAGCTCGCCGACGTATGACAGGCGCATCGCGGTCACGGTGACGCCACCGATGACAACCTGCTTGGTCCGGAAGTACCGGAGACCGTCGTTGGAGAAGTCGTCGCTGCTGACAGTGCTGATCAGGTCCCGGGCGAGGGGGCCCCACAAGCCGATGCAGCAGGTGCCGCCTGTCGTGTCGCGCACCTGTACCCAGTCGCCG
Source organism: Arthrobacter sp. NPDC092385 (assembly GCF_044755105.1). NCBI lineage: Bacteria > Bacillati > Actinomycetota > Actinomycetes > Micrococcales > Micrococcaceae > Arthrobacter > Arthrobacter sp. NPDC092385. Next base: position 11,945 of record NZ_JBIVQL010000008.1, on the reverse strand, counting down.
GCGGTTCCGCTTTCGGTCTGGTGACGTGCGGCCCGCTCGAAGTAGGCGGTGTCGATGTTCCCGTTGGCTCCGAGCTGGAAGGTGTCTTCGCTCAACCGGGCCACGGTGATGTCGCTTCGGATGCCGCCCGCGTTGTCCAGCAGGAGGGTGTAGGTGACCGCCCCGGGCTTCTTCGCCATGTCCGCTGTTGTCAGCCCCTGCAGCAGCTTCAGTGCTCCCGGACCGGAGACTTCGAGGCGCTTGAGCGGGGTCATGTCGTACATTGCCACCGCGGTGCGGGTCTTCCAGGCCTCGGCCGCTGCGATGGGCGAACTGAACATTCCGGACCAGGCGTCACGGGCCGGGGGCTGCCACTCGGCCGGCATCTCCTTGAGCAGTTCCGCGTTGGCTTCGAACCAGTAGGGGCGCTCCCATCCACCGGACTCCAGGAAGTACCCTCCCAGTGCCTTGTGGCGGGCGTGGAACGGGCTGACGCGAAGGTTGCGGGGGGAGAGCTTGGGCTGCAGCGGGTGCAGGACGTCGTAGATCTCCACGAAGTTCTGCTGGGACGTCTCGCTGACATACTCAGGGGTGAGCTGGACCTCCTCGAAACGGTGGATGTCGCATTCGCCGAGGTCGATCTCGGACTTGCCGGTGGTCAGGAGCTCGGCAACGGCGCGGGCGATGCCGGCCGAGTGGGTCACCCACACGGCTTCCGCCACGAAGAAGTTGTCGAGCTCCCTGGACTCGCCCACCAGGGCCCCGCCGTCTGGGGTGAAGGAGAAGATGCCGTTGAAGCCGTCCTCGATATCGCTCTCCCGCAGCGCGGGGAGCAGCTGCTTGGTGTCCTCCCACGCCGGGAGGAAGTCCTCCAGGGTGAAGTCGAGACGGGAGGGCATGTTGTGATCGCTGATGCTGTCGGCGTCGTAGGAGCCCAGGTCCGCGAGGTCCACGGGCATGGGACGGTGCGCGTAGGAGCCGATGCCGTAGCGGTCGCCGTGTTCGCGGTAGTAGAGGTCCCGGTCCTGGTGACGCAGGATCGGCAGCGACGCTCCATCGGGAAGTTCATTGTGGCCCTTCCGGGCCGGCACCGGCGTCGTCTTCACGTACTGGTGGGCCAGGGGGAGAAGGGGGACGACCATGCCGATCATCTCGCCGATCTTGGCGCCCCAGAAGCCTGCGCAGGAGACCACGATGTCAGCGGGGATGACACCTTCGGAGGTCTCGACGCCGGTGACGCGACGGTCGGACTGCTCGATGCCCGTGACCGTGGTGTTGCCCAGGTAGGTGACGCCTGCAGCCTCCGTGCGCTTGATCAGCAGCTGGACGGCCCTGGCGGCACGCGCCAGGCCGTCACTGGGCACATGGAGCCCGCCCAGGATGTCTTCCTCGTTGAGGAGCGGGTAGAGCTCCTTACACTCGGTGGGGGAGAGGATCTTTCCACTGATTCCCCACGAAGCGGCGTATCCGAGCTTCCGCTTCAGATCCGCCAGACGGGTCTCGGTGGTGGCCACTTCGAGGCCGCCGACCTGGTCGAAGCAACTGACGCCGTCCTCGGTCAGGGTGAGGAACTTCTCGACGGTGTACTTGGCGAATGCAGCCATGGTCTTCGAAGGGTTCGTCTGGAAGACGAGACCCGGGGCGTGGGACGTGGAGCCCCCGGGCATGTTCAGTGGTCCCTGGTCCAGGACAGTGATGTTGTTCCAACCCCGGGTGACCAGTTCGTCGGCCAGGTTCGTGCCGACGATTCCAGCTCCGATGATGACAATGTTTGGCGTCGATGCCATGTGGCTTCTCCTGCTGATCTTCGTGGGGGTCTCTGCTGGTCTGGTGGTTCTTGCCTACCGGAACACGACGGTGCTGGTGCGATCCAGCAGCACGCGGTGCTCGCAGTGCCACCGCACCGCGCGTGAGAGTGCCAGTGCTTCGGCGTCCTGGCCGACAGTTGACAGGGCGGTCGGTCCGTAGCTGTGGTCGACCCGAATGACTTCCTGTTCGATGATGGGCCCCTCATCCAGTTCCGCCGTCACGTAGTGGGCCGTTGCGCCGACCAGCTTGACGCCACGATCGTAGGCCTGGTGGTAAGGGCGTGCACCCTTGAATCCCGGGAGGAAGGAATGGTGGATGTTGATCGCACGGCCTTCGAGTGCGCGGCAGAGGTCGTCGGACAGTACCTGCATGTACCGGGCGAGAACGACGAGGTCGATGTCATGCTCGTCCACCAGTTCCAGCAGCCGCCGTTCGGCATCCACTCTCGTCTCAGGGGTCACCGGGAGGTAGAGGAAGGGGAGGCCCGCGGCCTCGGCCATGGCCCGGTGGGTCTCATGGTTGGACACCACAAGGGCGATGTCGCCCCCGAGGCTGCCGCCCCGCCAGCGGAAGAGGAGGTCGTTCAGGCAGTGGCCGAACTTGGACACCATCACGAGCACCCGTTGCTTCGTCTGGTCGTGGAAGCTGAACTTCATGTCGAAGCGGCCCGCGATGGAGCGGAATTCCTCCTGGAGCCTCTCCGGCGTGTAGGCAGAGGATCCCGAGAAGGCGGAGCGCAGGTGCAGTGTCTGGCGGAGGCCGTCATCGAACTGCTGGTGCTCGTCGATGTTGAAGCCACGCTCGAAGAGAAAGGTGGTGACCGCCTGGACGATGCCCGCCCGTTCCCCGCACGACAGCGTCAGCACGAACTTCTGCGTCTGGTCTTGCATGTGGGCCTCCGACTGAGGCAGCGTGCTGGTCGATGGATCTGTCGCCACTAGGGTCATGTCCCCTCCTTTTGAATATATTCGAACATTCAATACTGATATATTAGGTCTGCGAAAGAGCGTATACTGGTGGTGCAGTGAGGGTCAAGAGCCCTCCCGGCTCACAGGGAAAGGGGTTCGCGCCATGGCCTTCGAAGTTCTGGCAATCGCCGATACGGCCAAGAGGTCGTTGGCCGAGGTGGCCTACGAGCGCATCCGGGACAGGCTGCTGATGCTCGACATCAGGCCTGGCGACCTCATCAACGACGACGACCTCGCCAAGGATCTCGGCGTCGGTCGGACCCCGGTGCGTGAAGCGCTGAAGCGCCTGGAGTTGGATCGCCTCGTCGTCTCCTATCCGCGGAGGGGTACTTTCGCGACGCGGGTGGAGGTCACTGATCTCGCGTTCATCTCCGAGATCCGCATCCAGCTCGAGCCTCTTGCCGCCTCCCGGGCTGCGCGGGTGGCGACGGAGGCGACGAGGGAGCAACTGCGGGCTGTGATCCGCGCTGTCCAGTCCTTCGACACGAGTGCGGCTCTAGTCGTCGAGACCCTGCGCCTCGATGCGCGTGTGCACCAGGGCATCTACGCGGCCGCCGGCAATCCCCACCTCGAAGACGTCCTGATTCGCTACGACAATCTCGCGACACGCATCTGGTGCATGGTCCTGGACCGCCTTCCCGATCTCTCCCGTCACGTGCATGAGCACGTGGACCTGCTCCAAGCGGTCATCGATGGAGACGAAGCCCGGGCTGCGGAGCTGGCGCGGATCCATGTCAGCGGCTTCGAGCACGCCGTGCGTGAGGCTCTTTTCGCCGCCTAGTCGGATCTCCACCTCGCCACACCTCTGTTGACACTCTCCCTGGTCGGTAGAATACTTGTTGCAGATTACTAATATATCAACGGGATATTACGTAGCAGACTTAGGAGAAATGATGGTCGACGTTCTGACCCGCTCGCTCGCGGAGACCGATCCCCTGATCCACGCCGCTGTGCAGCAGGAACTGCTGCGCCAGCAGGGCACGCTGGAGATGATCGCCTCCGAGAACTTCGCGCCGACTGCGGTCATGGAGGCGCAGGGATCCGTTCTGACCAACAAGTACGCCGAAGGCTATCCGGGCAGGCGTTATTACGGCGGCTGTGAACACGTCGACGTGGTCGAGCAGCTGGCCATCGACCGTCTCAAGGCGTTGTTCGGCTCCGCGTTCGCCAATGTGCAGCCCCATTCGGGCGCCCAGGCCAACGCGGCTGCGATGTTCGCCCTCATCCAGCCCGGCGACACCATCCTGGGGCTGAACCTCGCACACGGTGGGCATTTGACCCACGGGATGCGCATCAACTTCTCCGGCAAGCTCTACAAGGTCGTGCCGTACGGGGTGCGTGAGGACGATCTCCTGGTCGACATGGCCGAGGTCGAGCGGCTGGCCGTGGAGAACAAGCCGAAGCTGATCGTCGCCGGCTGGTCCGCTTACTCCCGGCAGCTGGACTTCGCCGAGTTCCGTCGCATCGCGGACCGGGTAGGTGCCTATCTGATGGTGGACATGGCGCATTTCGCAGGCCTGGTGGCCGCAGGGCTTCACCCCAGCCCCGTGCCTCATGCCCACATCGTCACGAGCACCACCCACAAGACCCTGGGTGGCCCGCGCGGTGGTGTGATCCTGACCAACGACGCCGGCATCGCCAAGAGGGTCAACTCCGCGGTGTTCCCCGGACAGCAGGGTGGCCCGCTGGAGCACGTCATTGCCGCGAAGGCTGTTGCGTTCAAGCTCGCTGCTGAACCCGAATTCCGCGAGCGCCAGGAACGCACCCTGGAAGGCGCCCGCATCATCGCAGGACGCATGCTGTCCGCCGACGTCGCAGAGTCAGGCGTGACCGTCGTCAGCGGTGGTACCGATGTGCACCTGGTCCTGGTGGATCTGCGCAACTCGGAACTGGACGGCCAACAGGGCGAAGACCGCCTGCACCGGATCGGCATCACCGTCAACCGCAACGCCGTGCCCTTCGACCACCGTCCGCCCATGGTTTCGTCCGGCCTTCGTATCGGCACGCCGGCGCTGGCCACGCGCGGCTTCGGAAAGGCAGAATTCACCGAGGTCGCGGACATCATCGCCGCAGCACTCAAGCGCGAGTTCAGCGACGAGACCGTGGCGGAACTCCGGCAGCGGGTCGAGAACCTGGCCGACAAGTTCCCCCTCTACCCCAACCTCTCCTCCGACGCGACAGAGGTGGCATGATGGCCGATCTGCTCCCGGAACACCCTGAATTCCTCTGGCGCAATGCCGAGCCCAAGAAGAGCTACGACGCCGTGATCGTCGGCGGCGGCGGGCACGGCCTGGCCACCGCCTACTTCCTGGCCAAGAACCACGGTATGACCAACATCGCGGTCCTGGAGAAGGGGTGGCTAGCGGGCGGCAACATGGCCCGGAACACCACCATCATCCGCTCCAACTACCTCTGGGACGAGAGCGCGGCCATCTACGAGCACGCCCTCAAGCTCTGGGAGATCCTGCCCGAGGAACTCGAATACGACTTCCTGTTCAGCCAGCGCGGCGTGATGAACCTGGCTCACACCCTGGGGGATGTCCGAGAGAGCATGCGCCGGGTCGGAGCGAACAAGCTCAACGGCGTCGACGCCGAGTGGCTCGACCCCCAGCAGGTCAAGGAACTGTGCCCCATCCTGAACATCAGCGACAACATCCGCTACCCGGTGATGGGCGCTACCTACCAGCCGCGCGCCGGCATCGCGAAGCATGACCACGTGGCCTGGGCCTTTGCCCGCAAATGCGACGAGCTCGGCGTGGACATCATCCAGAACTGCGAGGTCACGGGTTTCCTGAAGGACGGAAACCGCGTGGTGGGCGTCAAGACCAACCGGGGGACCATCGCCACCGAGAAAGTGGGGCTGTGCGCGGCCGGCCACAGCTCGGTCCTGGCGGAGATGGCCGGTTTCCGGCTGCCCATCCAGTCGCATCCCCTGCAGGCCCTGGTCTCCGAGCTGCACGAACCGGTCCATCCCACCGTGGTCATGTCGAACCACGTCCACGTCTACGTCTCCCAGGCCCACAAGGGCGAACTCGTCATGGGCGCCGGCGTCGACTCCTACAACGGGTACGGCCAGCGTGGCTCCTTCCACGTGATCGAACACCAGATGGCTGCCGCCGTCGAGCTGTTCCCCATCTTCGCGCGGGCACACGTGCTGCGGACGTGGGGCGGGATCGTCGACACCACGCTCGACGCCTCACCCATCGTCGGCACCACCCCGGTGGACAACATGTTCGTCAACTGCGGCTGGGGTACCGGCGGATTCAAGGGAACCCCGGCAGCAGGGCTCACCTTCGCCCACACCATCGCCACGGGAACGCCGCACGAACTGAACAGGCCGTTCGCCCTGGAGCGGTTCGAGACCGGCGCCCTGATCGACGAACACGGCGCAGCCGCCGTGGCCCACTAGAAGAGAGTCCGGACATGCTCCTCATCTCCTGCCCCAACTGCGGCTCCCGCGACGAGACCGAGTTCCACTACGGCGGCCAGGCCCACGTGGCCTACCCGGAGAACCCGAACGAGCTGAGCGACCGCGAGTGGGCCGAGTTCCTGTTCTACCGCGACAACACCAAGGGCTCCTTCGCTGAACGCTGGCTCCACAGCACCGGCTGCCGCCAGTGGTTCAACATGCTCCGCGACACGGTCACCTACGAGATCCAGGCCGTCTACCCGATGGGCACGCCCCGCCCGGACAGAGCCGCCGCGGCACCGGAGTCCGGCACCGCCAGCACCGCCCCGGACAGCACCACCACCGGGACGGCGGCTCCGGACATCTCCGGCACGAGCACAATTCCTGCCGCCTCAGCAGCCGTCACCATCGCCCCGGAAGGAGCATCCAAGTGACTTCCCAGAACGCCCGGCTCGCCGCCGGCGGGCGCATCGACCGCACCATCTCGTGGCGTTTCACCATGGACGGCGAGGAGTTCACCGGCCATCCAGGCGACACCCTCGCATCGGCGCTGCTCGCCAACGGCCGCATCGCCGTCGGCAACTCGCTGTACGAGGACCGCCCCCGAGGCATCATGTCCGCCGGGGTCGAGGAATCGAACGCCCTGGTGAAGGTGCAGCCCCGGTTCCCCGGCCACGTGGCCGAGTCCATGCTCCCGGCCACCACCGTCACCCTGGTGGACGGCCTGAAGGCAGAGCTGCTCAACGGACTGGGCAAGCTGGACCCGGACGATGACCGCGCCGAGTACGACAAGAAGTACGTCCACACCGACGTCCTGGTGATCGGCGGCGGTCCCGCCGGTCTGGCCGCCGCCCGCGAGGCCGTCCGGACCGGTGCCCGGGTCATCCTGATGGACGACCAGCCCGAGCTCGGCGGATCCCTCCTCTCGGGGTCCACCGCTCCCGGCCTGGCCGAGACCATCGAAGGGAAGCCCGCCCTGGAATGGGTGGCGGACGTCGAAGCCGAACTGGTCTCCGGTGCCGAAGCCACTGTCCTCAACCGGACCACTGCGTTCGGCGCCTACGACGCCAACTACGTCATCGCCGTCCAGAACCGTACCGACCACCTGTCCAGCCCCGCAGCGCCCGGCGTCTCCCGGCAGCGTATCTGGCACGTGCGTGCCGCGCAGGTGGTGCTGGCCCCCGGCGCCCACGAACGCCCCCTGGTCTTCGAGAACAACGACCGCCCCGGGATCATGCTGGCCTCCGCCGTCCGCAGCTACCTCAACCGCTACGCCGTCGCGGCCGGCCACCGCGTGGTGATCAGCACCACCAACGACAGCGCCTACGCCCTGGCCGTGGACCTGCGCGCCGCCGGCGTGGAGGTGGCCGCCGTCGTCGACGCCCGCCCGAGCCTCACGATGGTGGCTGCCGCCGCCCTCGAAGCCGGCACCCGGGTGCTGGTCGGGAGCGCGGTGGCCGACACCGCCGCGGACGGCACCGGCCGCCTGAATGGCGTCGCCGTCCGCACCATCAACGACGACGGCGAACTCACCTCCGGCGTCGAGGACATCGCCTGCGATCTGCTGGCAGTCTCCGGTGGCTGGAGCCCTCTGGTCCACCTGCATTCCCAGCGGCAGGGCAAACTGCGCTGGGATGACGAGCTGGCCGCTTTCGTGCCGAGCACCGTGGTCCCGAACCAGCAGGTCGCAGGCTCCGGTCGCGGCAGCTTCCAACTCGCGGACTGCCTCGCCGAAGGCATCTCCGCTGGAGCTGCGGCCGCCACCGCCGCCGGTTTCGAGTGCGCCACGCGGCCGTCCGTCATCAGCGAGCCGGAGTCCTCCGCCCCCACCCGCCAGCTGTGGCTGGTCCCGGGACAGGCCGGCACGCCGGATGAATGGCACTCCCATTTCGTGGACTTCCAGCGCGACCAGTCCGTGGCCGACGTACTGCGCTCCACCGGGGCCGGCATGCGCTCGGTAGAACACATCAAGCGTTATACCTCCATCAGCACCGCCAACGACCAGGGGAAGACCTCCGGAGTGAACGCGATCGGCGTCATCGCCGCCGCACTTCGGACAGTGGGCGAAGCCTCCCGCGGCATCGGCGACATCGGCACCACCACCTACCGTGCACCGTTCACCCCCGTGGCTTTTGCGGCCCTCGCCGGCCGCCAGCGCGGCGAATTGTTCGACCCCGCCCGCAAGACATCCATCCACCCGTGGCACGAGGCCAGGGGCGCCCTGTTCGAGGACGTGGGACAGTGGAAGCGTCCCTGGTACTACCCGCTCGCCGGCGAGGACATGGACGCAGCCGTGTTGCGCGAGTGCGCCGCAGTCCGCCACTCCGTCGGATTCATGGACGCCACCACCCTCGGAAAGATCGAGATCCGAGGCAAGGACGCCGGTGAATTCCTCAACCGGATCTACACCAACGCCTTCAAGAAGCTCGCCCCGGGTTCTGCCCGTTACGGCGTCATGTGCATGGCGGACGGCATGATCTTCGACGACGGCGTGACCCTCCGGCTCGATGACGACCGCTACTTCATGACGACCACCACCGGCGGCGCCGCCAGGGTGCTGGACTGGCTGGAGGAATGGCTCCAGACCGAATGGCCCGAACTCGATGTGCACTGCACCTCGGTCACCGAACAATGGAGCACCATTGCCGTCGTCGGTCCGAAGTCCCGGGCGGTCATCGCCAAGCTGGCACCGGACCTGGCAGCGGATGGCGGGCTGGAGGCAGAAGCCTTCCCGTTCATGACCTTCCGCGAGACGACCCTCGCCTCCGGCGTGCAGGCCCGGGTCTGCCGGATCTCGTTCTCCGGCGAACTGGCCTACGAGATCAACGTGCCGTCCTGGTACGGGTTGAACACCTGGGAGGCAGTGGCAGCCGCGGGCGCCGAATTCGACATCACCCCCTACGGCACCGAGACCATGCACGTACTCCGCGCCGAGAAGGGCTACCCGATCGTCGGCCAGGACACCGACGGCACCGTCACCCCGCAGGACGCGGGCATGGAATGGGTGGTCTCCAAGGCCAAGGAGTTCATCGGAAAGCGTTCCTACGGCCGGGTCGACGCCCAGCGCGGGGACCGCAAGCATCTGGTGAGCGTGCTGCCCGTGGACCGTTCCTTCCGGCTCCCGGAAGGAACGCAGCTGGTGGAGCGGGGCGTCGACGTCGACCCTGCCTCCGGCCCCGTCCCGATGCAGGGTTTCGTCACCTCCAGCTACCGGAGCGCCGCCCTGGGCCGGACCTTCGCCCTGGCGCTGATCAGGAACGGCCGCAACCGCATCGGCGAGACCCTGGTGGCGGCCGCAGGCAACCAGTTGGTCGACGTCGTCGTCGCCGAAACCGTACTTTTCGACCCCGAAGGGACCCGCAAGGATGGCTGATACAGCAGCACTCAACGGCATTCACGGACTCCGGGAGATCCGGCGCAGCCCCGCTTCCCACCTGACCGCCGCGTTGGAGGCCGGCTCCGTCGAGGGGACGGTAAACCTCCAGGAGGGCCCGTTCCGGACCATGGTGGGCCTCCGCGTTGACCCTCGCTCAGAGGGAGGCGCACGGGTCGCCGCCGTGGCCGGCGGCCTGCCGTCCCGCTGCGGCGAGGTGGGCGGCGCCGACGGTGTCAGCGTCCTCTGGCTGGGACCCTCCGAGTACCTGGTGGTCGCACCCGAAGAGGCCCACGACTCGCTCGGTGGCGACCTCATCGGTTCCCTCACCACCGCACTGGGCGGCGCCCCGGGCCAGGTGGTGGATCTGTCCGCCAACCGCACCACCTTCGAGCTCTCCGGCCCCCGGGCGCGTGCCGTGCTGGAAAAGGGGTGCTCCCTGGACCTGCACCCCCGCAGCTTCCCCCCGGGAACGGCCCTGAACACCGAGGTGGGCAACATCCCGCTGGTCCTCGAGAAGACAGGGGAGGAGGGTTTCCGGCTCTTCCCCCGCGCCTCCTTCGCGGACTTCCTGGGCCGGTGGCTCCTCGACGCGATGCGCGAGTACGCCTCGCCCGAGGTCCCCTGATGGCCGCTGGCGTCTAGGACCCGCCTGCCCGGTTCGTCCGAACCACCAGCGGCGGATCCCCGACGCCCTTTCGACAGGATCGTCTGCCGGGCCCCCAGAACACGAAGGAACGACAACATGGCTGTAGGAGTTTTCGACCTCTTTTCCATCGGGATAGGACCTTCGAGCTCGCACACCGTCGGACCGATGCGGGCCGCCGCGGTATTCAGTGGAGAACTGAAGGCCTCCGGGGTCCTCGCCGAGGTGGAATCCCTGCGGGTGGACCTCTACGGTTCCCTTGCTGCGACAGGGCATGGGCACGGAACGATGACGGCGATCCTGCTCGGTCTCGAGGGCTTCCACCCGGAGCTGATCCAGCCCGAGGAAGTAGAGGAGCGGCTGGCACTCATCGCCCGCACCGGCATCGTGCGACTCGGAGGATGCCTGTCCCTGCCCTACGGGGTGAAGGACATGGTCCTGCGCCCCCTGACGATTCTGCCGCGTCACACCAACGGCATGACCTTCACCGTTTACGGCCCGGCCGACCAGGTCCTCCATACGGCCACCTTCTTCTCGGTCGGCGGCGGCTTCATCGTGAGGGACGGGGAGGAGGACGCCGCCCGGCAGGAACTCGAGGGCTCCAGGAAGGAGCTTCCGCTACCGTTCCGTACCGCTGCGGAGCTGCTGGAACACTGCCGTCGGACCTCCCTCGGTATCAGCGACGTGATGCTGACCAACGAGAAGGACGACCGCACGGAGGAGGATATCCGGCAGGGCCTGCTCCACATCTACTCGGTCATGGAGAGCTGTGCAGAGGTCAGCCTCACCCGCGAAGGACTGCTGCCCGGCGGGCTCAAGGTCCGTCGGCGGGCCCCCGACTGGCATGATCGCCTGCTGAAGGAGGACAAGGACGGCGACCCCAGGTACTGGCAGGAATGGGTGAACCTGATAGCTCTCGCCGTCAACGAGGAGAACGCCTCCGGGGGGAGGGTCGTCACCGCACCGACCAACGGAGCGGCGGGTATCATCCCCGCCGTGCTCTACTACGCCCTGCATTTCGCGCCCGGCATGCAGGACGCCGGCCAGCAGGATCGTGACGACGTGGTGGTCAGGTTCCTGCTGACCGCCGGTGCTGTCGGCGTCCTCTACAAGGAACAGGCCTCGATCTCAGGCGCGGAAATGGGCTGCCAGGGCGAAGTGGGCTCTGCGTCGTCCATGGCTGCAGCCGGTCTGGCCGAAGTGATGGGTGGCAGCCCGTCGCAGGTCGAGAACGCGGCCGAGATCGCGATGGAGCACAATCTGGGTCTGACCTGCGATCCCATCGGCGGCCTGGTCCAGGTGCCCTGCATCGAACGCAATGCCATCGCCGCGGCGAAAGCGATCAACGCCGCCAAGATGGCGCTCTGGGGAGACGGCGTCCACCGGGTGTCCCTCGACGAGGTCATCATCACCATGCGGGAGACGGGCAAGGACATGAGTTCCAAGTACAAGGAGACAGCCATGGGCGGTCTGGCCGTCAACGTCGTGGAGTGCTGAGCAGCAATGACAGGGTCTGAGGATTTCGACGCTCGTTGTTCTGAAGTTACGCGTCCTCCGGACCACCGAAGAGCTGCGCGAAACGGTCTGCAAGGACTGGTGAACAATGGATCAGCACCCCTTCCAGGCACATTCTCTAAATCGCCGATAATCTACATTATGTAAGGTAGAACCCGGCGAATCGCGTCTGGTGCGAACTCGACGGACTGTGATACCTCTCCCCTGCAGGTGGTTCGCGAGGCCCGGGATGTCGTTGGTTGGTGA